>CAJPTP010000009.1 GCA_905373555.1 uncultured Francisella sp.
AGACTCTTTTTTCGGTTTTGGGATCTATAGCGGTCGAATTAGCAAACACACCCTAGTTTTTTTTCTTTGCGAACCATTCGTTTGCCCGACGCGCTTGGGCAAAAAAAAAACCGCCGCAAGGCGGCGATTTTTCCAAGGCGCTCGGATCCGGGTCAACGGCCCTTTTTTTTGGCCGCTTCGCGCTGCTTGTCCAGCACGCCTTTGATGTGCATGCGGATGGCCGCGGAGTCGGCGGGCATGACCGTGACCTTTTGCTTCTTGTCCATCACGCCGACCCAGCGCGGATCCTGCTCCAGTTGGAAGTCCTGCCCCAGCGCCTCGCGCACGGTCTTCTCGAATTTTTGCGGCAGGGCGGTTTCCATGCAAATGACCTTTTCGCCCGGCCTCTTGAGCCGTTGGGCGACGATCACGCCCGTGGCCGTGTGCGGGTCGACCACGACCCCGCACTCCTCATGCAGCTTGCGGATGGCGGCGAGCCTTTGCTTGTGCGAGGTGCGGCCGGAGACGAAGCCGAACTTCGAGCTCATCTGCTCGAACAAATCCTGCTTGAGCTCAAAGCCCTTGCCCGCCTCGACTCGGCTCCACATGGTCTTGATCTCGGCGTGGTTGCGGCCCGTGAGGTCGAACACGAAGCGCTCCAAGTTCGACGCTTTGGCGATGTCCATCGAAGGCGAGGAGGTTGTCCGCACTTCGGACGAGGCGCGGGGCCGGTACTCGCCCGTGGTGAAGAACTCGTCGAGCACGTCGTTTTCGTTGGTGCACACCATCAGCCTGGAAATGGGCAGGCCCATCATGCGGGCGGCGTGCCCGGCCAAAACGTCGCCGAAATTGCCGCTGGGCACGGCGAAGCTCACGCGCTCGGCGCCGTTCTCGGTGGCGGCGAAGTAGCCTTTGAAGTAGTACACGATTTGGGCCATCACCCGGCCCCAGTTGATCGAGTTGATGTTGCCGATGCGGTACTCGACCCGGAAAATCTGGTTGTTGGTGATGTCCTTGACGATGTCTTGGCAATCGTCGAAGGTGCCGTTCACGGCGATGTTGAAGACGTTGGGCTCGTCGAGGCTGTACATCTGGGCGGCTTGGAAGGGGCTCATGCGCCCATTGGGCGACAGCATGAACACCTGCACGGCGTTTTTGCCGCGCAAGGCGTATTCCGCGGAGCTGCCGGTGTCGCCCGAGGTGGCGCCGATGATGTTGAGCACCCATTTGTTCTTGGTCAGAACATACTCGAAGGCGTTGCCCAAAAACTGCATGGCGACGTCTTTGAAGGCCATCGTCGGGCCCTCGGACAGGCCCAAAAGCGACAGATCGCCCTTCAGCGGCTTCAAGGGGGTGATTTCGGGCGAGCGGAAAGTGTCGGCGTTGTAGCTTTGGTCGATCAGGTAGCGCAGATCGCTTTCGGGGATGTCGTCGGCGTACAGCCGCATGATTTGGAAGGCCAGCTCCCCGTAGCTCATCCGCCTCCATTGATCGAGCGTCAGCGCGTCGACTCGAGGATACTCCGCAGGCACCATCAGGCCGCCGTCGGGGGCCAACCCGCGAAGCAGAACTTCGCTGAAAGTCATCTGCGCGGTGGCGCCGCGCGTGCTTACGTATTTCATGTCGTGTCTCCGTCGATTCGCTGTCGTTTCGGGCGCCTCGGCGCCCATCCCTAAGCCCATGCTTCAAAACCCGATTCTTTGAAACCCGATGCGCTCCGAAATTCGTCGCGGTTCGCCGCCCGGATCCGGCGGAGGCGGCCGCGGTTTGGTTGCTTGCCCCGATCCTGCCTTGAAAGCGGCCTGCGCGTTGCCCGCCGCTTGGCCGCCCGGGGGTCGTTGCCGACCTTCGAGCGAACCCGGCGCGCTTCGCTTTGGGTTGGCCGGGGCTCGATCCCGCGCTCACCCGCCCCCGCCTTGCGCCGTTTGGGGCGGCGAGCGCCAAGGCCCGTTCATCGCCGGATTCCCGCGCAAGCGCCTCAAAGGCGGGAAATCAAAAACGCCCGCCTCAAGAGGGCGGACGAGCAAGCCGGATCCGGCGGCCCGGCCGCCTCGCGCATTCCACCGACTTTCGGCTTGATTATAGCCTAAGCAAAAGAATTGAAGTTTCGCAACGCAACAATCATTCGGTTTTGGAAAACAATCCGGCGTCAAAAGTCAAAGACCTCACGGGGCGCCGCGCGCTGCGCGGGCGCGCGTCAATCCTCGAGCGGGAAGGGGGCTTTGGCGACGATGATCCCATCCTCGTCGCAGTAGACGTACTCGCCCGGGACGAAGTCGACCCCGCCCAAGCTGAGCGCCACGTCCCTTTCGCCTTTGCCGGCCTTGGCGCTTTTCTTGGGGATGACGCCCAGCGCCTTGACCCCGAAGCTCATCTCGCCCAAGGCGGCGCTGTCGCGCACGCAGCCGAAAATCACGACGCCCGACCAGCCGTTGTTCATGCCCGCTTGGGCGATCATGTCGCCCATCAAGGCGGTCGACGTCGAGCCCGAGCCGTCGACGATCAGCACCTCGCCTTGGGACGGCTCGTTGAGCGTCTTTTTGACCAGGCCGTTGTCTTCTTTGCAGCGCACCGTGCGGATCTTGCCGCAAAAGCGCTTTTTGCCGCCGAGGTCGCGAAACTGCTGAACGCACGTGGGCGTGTCGGGGGCGAAGTCGATCAGGTCTGCCGTGTGGAAGGTTTTGTCGTTCATCGTTTTCTCCTGTTTCTCCTGCTTGGGCGGCATTCCGAGGCAAGCCGGCCGCATGCCCGGCAAAAGTCCTCACGACGCCGCCGATGGTTGCGTTGGCGATCATTCGATCGCGCCGCCCAAGCTTGGAAAAGAACCGGCGAAGCCCGCGGGCTTTGCGGCGCGTTGGGCCTGGCGCCTTTCGCCGGACGCCTTCTTTGCGCCCCGCTTGACCGGCGCGGGCGGCCGAGCCGCAGCCGAGCCGCGGCGGGGCCGCGAGGCCCTGCCGGCGCGTTTTGACTCCGGGCCGAAAGGGCAAGGCGCCGGCGTGGCCAAAAATGCCGCGCGCCTGGAAGCCGGCCGGCGCGCCCGATTCTACCCCGGCGGCGGATCGAAGCCGGGCGATGCGGGAACGGATGAGTAGGGGGGGGAAAAAAAAGGAGAGGGCGGGATCCGACTCGGAATTCAAAGCGCCCCGGGCGGCCCGACGATTGGCGCCGAAACCGCCCGCTCCCGATCGCCCCGGGGCCCGCAATGCTTCCGGAAACGCCGAAAAAGCGGGTCAAGAGCGAAGGACGGGTGCGAGGGGCGATGGCTCGGCCGGAAAGGCGCGCCGAGGCGTTTTGATTTCCTGACCTGTTCACGTAACATCGCCGTTTTTTCGCGTTACCCCCGCCCCTTCTGCGGCCCTTGCCGCGTTCCCGGGCCCGGGTTCGGCGCCCGCCCATCGCGGGCGCCTCGCGCGAAAGTGTTCCTGCCCTGCGCGAAATCGCGCCGGGCGGCGCGCCGGGCTTCGGGCGCGGTTGGCCGAAGCCTTTGCGCCCCAAGAAAAGAAAGAGAGTCAGATGGCTTACTTGCTGCTTGCCGTGGCGATGAGCATTTTCGTGTCCGTCGCCCTGAAAACCGCCAAATCCCGCGGAGTCGACTTGGCGCAGGCGATCTGGGCCAACTACATCGTTTGCGCGCTGCTGACCTTGGCCGTTTTGCGCCCCGCGCTTGGCTCGGCCTCGGGCGGATTGAATTGGTGGCTGTTTGCGCCGCTGGGGATTTTGCTGCCCACGATTTTCATCGTCTTCGGCGTGTCCGTGCGCGAGGCGGGCATCGCCAAATCGGACGCGGCGCAAAGGCTGAGTCTGATTTTGTCGATCCTGTCGGCGTTTTTGCTGTTCAACGAGCCTTTGTCGGCCAGAAAGGGCGCCGCCGTCGCTTTGGCCTTGATGGCTTTGGTTTTGCTGTGTTGGCCCGCGGGGGCGAAAGGCTTGGCGGGCCTCGCGCCTTCAAAGCGGGCGTCCGGGGGCGAAACGAAACGGTTTGGGCAAGCGGATCGGGCTGCGCCGGCGGCGCAATCCAATCAATCCGTCGAATCTGCCCAAGCTGATCGGATGACCCAATCGGGCCCAACATCCGCGACAACATCAACCTCACCAAGCGGCCCAAACGCCCAAAGCGCCCCATCGGATCGCGCGGGCCAACCCGGCGCCTTGCGCGAGGCGCGCGCGCCCAACGGCAAGGGCTTGGCCCGTTTCAAGTCGGCCTTGTTGCTGTTCGGCGTTTGGGCGGGCTACGGCGTCATCGACGTTTTGCTGAAAGCCTTGTCGCAAACCAATTTTCATCTGACGATGCTGGTGATGTTCGCCTTGGCTTTTGCCGTGATGAGCGCGTGGCTCGTCGTCGCGCGCCGGGCCTTGGGCGCGCGCAGCGTCGCGACGGGCCTGATGATCGGCTTTTTCAATTTCTTCAACATTCTTTTCTACTTGAAGGCCCACCAAGCCTTCAAGGGCAACCCTTCGCTGGTGTACACCGGAATGAACATTGGCGTGATCGCGATCGGCGCCTTGATCGGGGTGGCGCTGTTCAAAGAAAAGCTGGGCAAGCTCAATTGGCTGGGCTTGGCGCTGTCCGTCGCCGCGATTCTGGGCTTGTTCAATCCGGGCGGGTTTTTGCCTGACTGAAGCCGCGGATCGCCGTCCGCCCGTCGGGCCGTTTTCGGCTCGCGAATCGAAAAAAACGCCTCGAAAAGCGAGGCGTTTTTTTTTCATTTGTTTTTTAGGGGGGAGGGAGGGGAGGAAAAAGCATGAAAGAAGCGTTGACGTCAAAGGCGCCGGCGCATCATGACGCCGGCCCGGCTGCCGCCATGTTGCGGACGCTCGAAGACGCTTCATCCCGACGCCGCATGGGCCGATTTGAGCGCTTTTCGTTGGATCGTTGACCATCTTAGTGAGATGAACGCCCAATAAGGAAGACGTCAACGCTTCTTCGTCGACGGCCTTTTTCCTTTTGATATTGCGCCCGCAGATTGTGTCGTTCGGCCGACGTCTCGTCGCCGTCATTCTCTTGATCCGGTTCCCTTGTCTCCTTGTTGTTTCCTTCCTCCATCTCCGCTTCTCGCGCGCCCGCAAATCTGCGCCCAGGCGCGCTGTTCCTCTCTTTTTCCTCTCCCGCATGCGCCTGACCCCGCGCGGCCGGCCTCGTTGAGCCCATGACGTCGACGCTTAAAATCCCCGCTCCCGACTCGAGTCGGCGCCGCTGTCTCCGGCTTGCGGGCGCCGGCTTGATGGGCGATGCGGCCGCATCCTATTGTTTGTTTCAAAGATGAAACGTTTTGATGCGCTTGGTCCTATCGATCTGCGCCGCGCGCGCCGAAGGCCAAGGGCGGCGGGAGCGGCAAGCTTAGGGCTATGAAGCGACCGTTTTTGGGCAGGGGGATAGGCGCAAGCGGCAAAGCGCCGGATGGGTGAGGTGAGCCGGAAGGGCAAGGCCGGAGCGGAACGGGATCGGGATCAGAGCGAAACGGGAGTGATCGGATGGGAACAATGAACGACGTTGGCGCCAAGTCGGGCTCCGGGCCCGGAAAATTGGGCCGGGCGTGAGCCAAGGATTGAAAAAACAAAGGATTAAGTTTGCAAGGAGTGTTGACGCCGACGCCGGCCGGCGCCTTCTTTCGCTAAAATGGCGCAACGTCCAACGAAAGGCGTCCTTTATTGAGTTGTCAAGGAATTAATCCGGAATCAATGGATGGCGGGTATGAATTGCAGTATAAACGGATGCCGTGGATGATTCGCTCCCAATCCCGAAACCGCCTTGAAACTGTCCGGAACGCGTTTTTTCGGGGTTTCGCGGTTTGGCGGTTGCGGCTGATGTGAGCTCTTTGATTTAATTATTTTTTTTCGATATCAAATTATCGATATCAAAACTTCTCGCTTGCTTTCCATTTGCGGTTTCGCTTCTTGGCTGCCGGGGTTCGCTCCAAGGCGCGGCGGGTTGGCGCGCTTGAATGGCAACGAAACCGCTTTGCGTCCTCGAATCGCTCGCCCACAATCGAATCGGTTTTTTGTTTACGGTAAAATTGTCCGTCGCTGAGAAATTCGGGTGTGTTGGCTCATTGGGCCGACTTGGCCGACCTGACTAGGGCCGCCTCGGAAAATTTGCCAACCCTTTGTTTTATCTTGGGAGAGTATGCGAGAAGCGCTGACGCCATCACCTGTCGGAGTCGTTTTCGCCGGGTGTTGGAAAAACGCTTAAGCTGCCTTTGCAAGGTCTGGATTGTTTTTCTTCGATCTTGCGCAACAAGGCAACCGGTGATGCTGCAACCATCCTGATTTTATGGTGTTTTTTTTTATATATTAACGCGTTGACGCTTCTTGCATGCGTTCCCTTTTTTATTTGACGGCAACAAAAGGCCGGGTTGGTGGTCAGGCTCCGCGCAACGCCCGATGGCCCGGGTTGACGGTCAATTCATCCGGTCAACTTGCGGTTTTGCCGAGATGTTACGTTTAAGTCAATAGCCCAAATGATAAACAATTTGTCGTGATTGTCGAGCAAAAACCAAGAGTTAACGGCCAAATCGTTTTTTCCGCGGCAAAAACGCATTGGCCGGATTGGCAACGCCCCTTAGATTGCTCTGCCTCGGCTGCGCCGCCGTGTCCGTCCGGATCGGTTTTGGCGCAAGACCCAAACGCCCGGAAACGTTTTGCCAAAGCGGATTGGGCGTTGCAGGCGGGGTAAGTTGGGATCCCCCGGCGCTTTGCGGCGGCGATGTCGTCGCTTGATGCTTGAGCGAAAGGAAGACGGATGCGAGAAAGACCGGCGGTTCAGTTAACCACAGAGAAAAAGAGTGTTTCTCAGGTGCTGGGCGATAAACAGACCTTTTATCTGATCCCGGACTATCAGCGCCCCTATTCTTGGAAAGACGAAGAAATTCTGACCTTGTGGGAGGATCTGAGGGATTTTGCGTTTCGGCCGGGCGCGGGATCGGGCTCGGGAGAGGCCGGGATCGAAGAATCGCGCGAGTATTTTTTGGGCACGATGGTCATGTTCAAAGCGAATCAAGGCGGCATGCCCAGACAAGAGATCATCGACGGCCAGCAAAGGCTGACGTCGCTGACTTTGCTGCTGCGGGCATTCTATCAGCGGTTGCGCGACAGAACCGAAGATGAGCCGAAAAACATGCGCAAAAAAATCGAGCCATGCATCTGGAAAATAGAGGGGTACAACGACGACGTCGTCGAGGATGTTTTGAAACTTGACTCCGTTTCCGCCTTGGATGCCGACAAGGCGGAATTGAAAAAGATTCTGTCGAAAGGGTGGGCGAATCCCAAGTGGGAAAGCAATTACGCAAAAGCTTATGCTTTGTTTTCCAACTTGGTCAAAAAATTGGAGGAAGAGAACGGGGAGGGGGCGATGCTGCATTTCCTTTCCGAAATTTTGGACAACGTTGTTTTGCTGCCCATTCAGACCGAGTCGCAAAACACGGCCTTGAACATTTTCAACACGATCAACGACCGCGGCATGCCGCTGCGCGACTCGGATCTCTACAAGTCTAGGATGTACAAGTATTTTCATGGGCTGGGCAAGAGGGATGAGTTCGTGTCCAAATGGAAGGCGATGGAGGATCGTTGCGCCAACTTTCCCCACAAAAAAGACGAATGCCCGATGGATGAGCTGTTTCTCCGGTATGTGCCCTACCAGTTGGTGTACTGGGAAAGGAAAAATGACCTCAAGGGCGTCGGCAACAGGCCTTATCTGAACCAAAAAACAAGGAAGTTTTTGAGCAAAGACTCGTACAGGGCTTTGGCCCGCGAAGAGGCGCTGAAGGACTTGGAGGATCTCTCCTTGTTTTGGGCGAAGGCGGAGTCGCGCGAGGGATTTTCCGACCGCATTGGCCGCCTGCTCCTGGTCTTGAGTTTGTCGCCCTACCGGCATTGCCAAAGCGTTGTGACGACGTATTACATGCGTCGCAAAGAGATTCTCGACAACAAAGACGATGAGGGCTTTTTCGATTTCCTCGATCGCTTGGCGGCGCGCATCGCCGGTTTTGCCGTGATGGGGTGGGCGCAAGGCAAGGCGTCGACGAGCCTGTATGAGGAGATGAGGAAGATCGAGGGCGGCGGGGGAGGAAACTTTGCGCCGGTCAAATTTCGCAAAGAGGATCTCCGGGCCGCTTTTTTTGGACAGACGTTCACCAAAACGCGTCCCGCCGCCGGTTATTTGATGGCGTGGCGAGAACTGATCGCCCCCGGCGGCGCGGCGAGGCTGTCCGAGGGCATGCGCGCGGAGAATTTGGTCTTGAAGCCCGAGAGGGCGAGCAAAGCGACGAGCGCCGCGTACGATCGGTTGGGCAACATGATTCTGACCGACGGATCGATCAGAATCCCCCAATCCAGCCGCACTTTCGCCCAAAGAAAGCGGTATTTCAATCGAATGGGCGCCCAAAACACCGAGCTGTTGCGGCTGATGATGGCCGATGATTTCACCCAGGCCGACATTGCTCGCAGAGACAGGGAAATTTTTCAGGAAATCGTGGACGGCTTGGCGGCGCGGGGGGCGATCCGGGTTTAGCCGCCGCAAGCCCGATCGGGGTTTTGAGCCGCGGCGGGCTTTCGCTTTGCTCGGCCCCGCGCCGCATCGGGCGCGCTGACGGATTGCGCGTTTGGGGGTTGGCGCCGCCGTCTTGGGGATCGAATCGATTTGGCTTTGAAAGGCAGACTTGTGAGCAAACTGCACGCCCAACAAACCAGCGTGGTGGTTTTTTTGAGTGATTCCGCCGACATCCTCATTCCCGACTACCAAAGACCATATTCTTGGGGGGAGAAGCATCTGTCGCAGATGTGGGATGATTTTGTCGATTATGCGCTGCCCGACGACTCCGACCCGAGTCAGTTCGATCCCGATTCGTACTATTTTATGGGCGCGATCGTCGCGTTTGGAAACGGCGGCAACCAAGAAATAGTCGACGGCCAACAAAGATTGACGTCTTTGATTCTGTTGCTGAGGGCGTACAGCTGCGTTTTTGCGGCTTACGCCGACCCGGCGCCGCATGTCAAAAGCGATGCGCAGACGGCTTTGGGCGACGCGGCCGAGCCGTCGTTTAAATGGGAGCGGGTCATGGCCAACAATTTGAATTCAGTCACCAGATGCATTTGGCGACCGGACGATTTGGGCTTGATCGACCACAACAGCCCACTCAAATTCAAAACCGACGCCGCGGGCGAAGACGACCAACGTTCATTGAAGGGCATTTTGCGCGACGGCATTTGCCGAGACGACGACGCGTCGAATTATGCTTCCGCGTTCCGGTATTTCCTTCGACAAATCAAAGAGCTGAACAAAAAAAATCCCGAGTCGGTTCATTACTTGTTCCACAGGGTGTTAAACAACGTCATCCTGTTGCCCATCGTAACGGGTTCCCAAGAAACGGCTTTGGATCTTTTCTCGACCATCAACGATCGCGGGATGCCGCTGTACGATTCAGACATATTCAAGACCAAGATCTTCAACTTTTACAAAAAGAATGGAAAGTTCGAGGGCGTGTCCGATCGCTGGAAGCGGATGGAGGAAAATTGCGAAGTTTTCCCGCACGGCGACAGCACGTCCGACGTCGACGAGTTGTTCAAGATTTACATGCACTACAGCTTGGCCAAAAACGGGGTCATGGGCAATCACCGCGAATCGATGCGGAATTATTTCGGGTCGGATGCGCGCAAAACGCTCGAAAGCGAGGAAGTGTTCGAGGATTTGGAGCTTTTGTCAAAATTTTGGGTTCAGACGAGATATTTGCGGGGATTCTCGGAACCGTCTCGCCGTCTCCTGTATGTCCTGAGTTTTTCCCCTTACGACTCTTGGATTTATGTTTTGTCGGCCTTCTATCTGCGCCGCCATCGGGCGGGGCGGTTGAGCGACGCGGACACGACGGATTTGTTGGAGTGGGTGGCGTCTTTCATGGTCGGCGGCTGCGTCGAGCTGTTGACCCCAAGAAAAGCTTATGACCGTTTGTACGAGGAAATTGTCAATATCGTTTGGCAAGAGGGGAAATACCCGCGCTACCGGTTCAGCGCCGAAGACCTGAAGCAAAAGTTCTTGGCCATGCATTTCATGGAAAAGAAGAAACATGTGGCTTTCTTGCTGGCTTGGTGGACTTTTTGGGTCAAGAGCCAGCCGCTTCCCGACAACAACGTCGTTTGGGAAGTCGAGCAGCTGGAGGGCGATCCCAAAACGACGGGGCCGGGCTCGGGCTCTTTGTGGTCGTTGGGCAATCGGGTTTTGCTTGAAAGCGGGGTCAAGAAAAAGATCCCCAACCGCAGCGTCCGCTTCGCGGACAAAAAATCCTTTTACATGGGCGGCTACTCGCGCCGGGGGGGCACCGCGAATGCGGAGCTGCTCGGGATCGTCCGCGGCGGAGTTTTCGGCAAAGCGCAAATTGAGCGGCGCAACGCTTTGATGTTTGAATCCATTATTGACGCCTTGAGAAAGCACTCCTATCTGGAAGAGCCGTAAAAGGATCAAGCGGGCGGCTCTGTTTCCCGCCTTGGCCGATTGGGCCGATTTGGGCCGCCGGCCTGCCGGGGCCCGCGTTTTTGCGCGCGGCGCCAAGGAAAGCGTTGGGCGGCGCGCCGCATCCGTTTTTTCTTTGGGAAAGCATGCAAGAAGCGTTGGCGCCGAAGCGTACGGCGCCCATCCCCTTTCGCTTCGTACAGTGAAAAACCCAACGAAAGGCGCTCCTGTTTTGAGCTGCCCAATATGGGGGCGCAAGATCGCTGAAGTTTTCTGCCTTTTTGACCCAGCTGTATTGGCTGTTTGGAGATCTCTCCGAACAAGACAAGCAAGAAGTCAAGGATTTCGCTCGGCTTTGCGTCGAATGAGCCCCAAGCCAAGAGCTGCATCGAACGTTTTCGGATCGATGAGCGCGCAATGGCGTCTTGTTGCCCTCACTGCAAGCAAATCAAAATGTCAGACACGGCAAAACACGGCCGGGAAGTCAGAGGCGCCGTTGCAAAACTTGCTCGAGGCATTTCCCCTCCGCGACAGGAACCGCTCGATATCGATCCCAAACGGACGTCAAAACTTGGCTGAAGTTTCTTCGTTGCTTTTTCGCAGAGACGCGGTTCGCGAATGCGCGGAAATTTGTCGCATGCAGCTTTGGAGAGCCTTCTGTATGCGCCATAAGGTTCTCGCTTGCTTGTAGGCGGCGGATGTCAAGCATCATCTGTCTGACGTGATACAAGCCGACGAAATCTAGGGTGTGTTTGATCATTCGACCGCAATAAGATTCCTTAACCGAAAAAAGTTTCCAAAACAATACACTGCGAGGGATAAGAGCGACATCTCATTGTATTATCAATGAACATTAAATTTTCATTGACAATCAAATAGATGAATTAAGGCATGCCAATTAAAAAGTAAAAAAAGAGAAAGGGAATGTATGCGAGAAGTGTTGATATAAAAAACTATGAAATCATGGCGCAACTTCTTCTCCGGCTGTCGCGTTGCGCAAGCTCGAAGAAAAACCATCCCGACGCCTCAAAGTCAGCTTGGAGAGCCTTTCTTTTGATTCCTCAAAATATCAGCGGAAAGACTTCGACGGCGGGAGAAGGCGTCGACGCTCCTTCGCCGCTTTCCTTTTTTCTTTGTTTTTCTTGATCGCTCTTGTTTTTCTTGTTGTTCCGGCTTCGTTTTTGTTTGTTTCTTGAGTTTCCCCTTGCTGATTTGCTTGGGGAGCGGTTTGCGCGTTGATTGTTCCGCCGAGCAATCAAGCGAAGGGAATGGTTTGAAAGCGATGGTGTTGGCCGCCGGGCGCGGCAAAAGGATGGCGCCGCTCAGCGACGATTTGCCCAAGCCTTTGATGGATGTGGGGGGCGAGACGCTGATCGGCCTGCGGCTGAAAGCCTTGGCCCGGGCGGGGATCGTCGACTGCGTGATCAACGTCTCTTACAAAAAAGAGGCGATCATGGAGGCGGTGGGCGATGGCTCGCGCTACGGCGTCCGCGCGCGCTACTCCGTCGAGCCCGAGGCTTTGGAAACGGCGGGGGGCGTCGCCCAAGCTTTGCCGCTTTTGGGCGATGGCGCCTTTGTCGCGGTCAATGCCGACGTGTTCACGGACTGCCCGATGAGTCTTTTGGCTCAATGGGCGCGCGCGTTGGATGCCGCAGCGGCGGCGGCCCGATTGGGCGGCAAGCGCCCCAATGCCTTGGCGGCGCTGGTCTTGGCGCCCAACCCCGATTTCAAGCCGCAAGGCGATTTTGCCTTGGATAAGGTCGGGTCGGAAGCCGCCCCAAGCCTTGGCGGCCCCAATGGATGGGAACAAGGGAATGTGCAGGATTTGCAAAGCGCGCCGGGAGGCCCGTCCGAGCGCGCGGCGGGGGCGCGAGATGAACGGGCTTGGGAAGGTTTGTCGGGCTTGGCGCGGCTGATTCGAAAGGAGGACGCCGCTCCCGGGGCGATGACCTACACCTTTTCCGGGATGGGGGCGTATCGGCCCGAGTTTTTCGCATCCGTCAAAAGAGGCGAACCCTGCCCCCTGTTGATTCCGCTTTTGGAGGCGCTGGGCCGGGGGCAAGTTTGGGCGGCCGCGCGCCAAGGTTTGTGGATGGATGTGGGCACCCCGGGGCGGTTGGCGCAGGCGCGCGCGATTCGCGCAGGGGCATCCGATCCGCCGTCCGATTCGCCGTCCGATCTTGGGGCGCGCTAGCCGATCGCCGGGGCCGGGATCCCGCACGCCTCATGGGCGCTTTGGCCGCCCAAGATCGCCTTGGGGGCCGCAGGATGGCGGTTTTGTTTCCGCGCCAAGGCCGGCGATGGTATCATTATGCGGGCGTTTGCCCCGTTCGGCCCGCCGGGCTTGGGCCGGCTTGCGAGCTTCCTTTGGGCTTTCGCGAGCCTCACAGTGTGAAAGAGTTCCGCCATGCTGAAGATTTTGGATGACCTGAGGGAATTGCTGGCGCGCGTGTGCGAAGAGAACAAGAGCCTCAAAGACCGCAACGCCGCCCTTGAGGCCGAGCTCGAAGAGCTGAGAAAAGCCAACGCCAGGATGGAAAGCGAGCGCCAAAAGCAAACCGGGGTGGACGACGCGGTGCTGTTGGAGAGCAAAAAGATCATGGACGAGGGCGTGTCGGCCATGGCGTCCATGTACGCGTCGCTCAAGCGCGCCGTCGACAAATCCCGGGCGTGACGCCGACGGCGCTCGGGACCCTTGGGTCTTTGGGCGCCGGGCCACCAAGTTTGAGGCGGCGCGGGCGCGCGGCGCTGTCCCGCCCTCTCGGTTTTTTCCCAGGCGGCGCGTCAAGCCGCCTTCAAGGCGCAGGCTGACATGCAAAACAAAATCAACAAGCCCATCGATCTTTTGGGCAAAACCTACAACCTTTACATCGACCCGCGCGACGAGAAAACCTTGGATCGCGCGGTGGAGCTGCTGCGCGTCAAAATCGATTTGATCCGGCGCAAGTCCGCCAACGTCGACACCGACATGATGATCGTCGTGGCGGCCTTGAACCTCATTCACGACTATCTCAAGATCTCGGTGAGCAACGACATGGATCTGGGCGAGCTCGACGCGGAGATCCGCGACATGAAGCGGCTGTGCTCGGAGGCGTTGGACTACGCCCCCGCCTCCGCCAAGGAGGGGTGAGCGAGCTGCGGGCAGGCTTCGGCTCGGCCCGCATCCCCCAAGCCCGTCTCATGCGCGGATGCAGGCGCTGCGCGGGCTTGGTCAAGCGCCAAGGGCATTGAGCGCCGAACGGCAGGCCGTCGGCGCTTTGCTTTTTCCCCCGATCGGCGTTTCGGCGCGGGTCGGGCGCAGGCGATCCCGTCAAAACGGCGGAGGACTGCGTCGGCGCGCCTTGCCCCTTGCGCGGGAGCGAATCGCCGCGCGCTGCGGGCGGTCCGGCCGATTTCTCGAGCGTTCGCCGATTTGTCGCGGCAAATTTTGTCATTGGCCGATGGCTTGTTTTTGAAGGCGCGCGGGGGAGGCCAAACGGCCAAAGTCGTTTGGGCGCGCGCCGCGCGATCTCGGGCGAAGCGTTGGGCCGCTCGCGGGCGCCTTGCCGCCGCGCCGTCTCGCTCCGCTTCGCCGTTTCTAAGATTCGCGCTTGAGCGCGGCGCGAGCCGGCCCAACTTGGCGCAGGAGGCGCAAGCCCGTTGCGCGGGGCGGGGCGACGCGGTACGGTGCGGGGGCTTTTTGCCCAACCGCCGCAGCTTTCTTGTTCCTTTCCGCAGCCTCCTTGCGGTCGTCCCGGGCCCGGCGCGTGTGGGGGGGGTGAGGG
>CAJPTP010000010.1 GCA_905373555.1 uncultured Francisella sp.
GCGCGCAACTGTTTCGGCGCCCCATCCCGCTTTCTTTTTGATTGCTTCCGTTGCGCTTTGCGCGGCCGCTTTTCCCTTCGCTTTGTTCCTCTTTTCCCTTTGCCCCTTGTTCTGTTTCATCCCGTTTCGCGCCCAACGTTTGCGCCGGTTTTCCCGGCGGCGCGCCACCGGGCCCAATTTTGGCGCGCGTTTCGATCTTTTTTTGAGGTCGGGATTCAAGCCGAATCCAAGGCGTCAAGGGGCAAAACGCCGCGCGGGAGGGGAGCGGGGCGACGCGGGCGCGAAGAGGGCGATGAAATTTTCTTCAAAATCATGCCGTCGCGCTCTCGAAAAAGCACGACCTCGGCGTCGGGTCGGCGCGCGCAATGCCCTGTGGGCGTGACTTTGAGGGCGTTTTCATTGCTGCGCTGCGGCGAGCCTCAAGCCGGCCGTATGATATAAACAAACATGCGCGCGCCTTTTGTGCAGGGCGCGCCAAGCGGCCGGGGCGATCGCCCCGGCCCGCCGGCGGCGCGCCCGCCATCTTGCCGGCCCGAGCCGGTTCCGCTTGGGAACTTGGCTGCGGCGTCCGGCGCTCCTTTTTCGGCCGTTCCGCCGAAAAACAACTTTGGCAACCCCGAGCGACGCGCCCGGGGCAAACATCCCGCCCGATCCCTCGGAATCAGCCGATCGGGCGGCCATCTGCGGTGTGTCGGCCGCCCGGCCTTGGGCGAAAACCCAATCGGCGGACAAGCAACGGAGCGCTTCCATGAAATCTTTGGTTTTGGTATTGAATTGCGGATCCTCTTCGGTCAAAGCAGCGGTGATCGACAACGTCACGGGCGAGGTGCTGATCAGCTGCCTCGCCGAGCGATTGAACTTTCCCGACGCGTACATCACGTTCAAACGCCAAGGCCAAAAAGAGGAGCAGGATTTGGCGTCCGCCCCGCATCACACGGGCGCGGTCGAGGCCTTGATGAAGAAGCTCGGCGAGCTGGACTTGCTCGACAAGATCGGGGCGGTGGGCCACCGCATCGTTCACGGCGGCGACCTGTTCACCGAATCGTGCATTGTGGATGACAAGGTCATCGACAACCTCGAGAAAAAGTGCAACGTCTTGGCCCCCTTGCACACGCCCGCCCACTTGCTTGGCCTGCTCGCGGCGATGAAGGTTTTCCGCCACGTCCCGCACGTCACCGTGTTCGACACCGCTTTCCACCAAACCATCCCCCAATACGCCTACATTTACGCCCTGCCCTACGAGCTGTACGAGGAGTACCACGTTCGGCGCTACGGCGCGCACGGCACCAGCCATCGCTACTGCGCGATGGAGGCGGCCCGGCTGCTGGGCCGGTCGGTCGAGAACATGGCGCTCGTGATTTGCCATTTGGGCAACGGCGCCTCGGTCGCGGCGGTGCTCAACGGCCGCTGCCGCGACACGTCGATGGGGCTGACCCCGCTGGAGGGCTTGGTCATGGGCACCCGCAGCGGCGACGTCGACCCCAGCATTTACAACTTCTTGAGCGAAAACGCGGGCATGAACATCGACCAGATCTACCACATGCTCAACAAAGAAAGCGGCTTGCTGGGCATTTCGGGCGTGTCCAACGACTTCCGCACGGTCGAGGAGGCGGCCAAAACCGGCCAGCCGCGCGCCCAATTGGCGATCGAAATCTTCTGCTACCGCTTGGCCAAATACATCGCCGCGATGACCGTCGCCAACGGCCACCTCGACGCGATCGTGTTCACGGGCGGCATCGGCGAAAACGCCAAAGACATGCGCGCCACGGTGCTCAACCACCTGCGCTTCATGGGCCTGCAGGTCGACGACCAGCTCAACTCCGAGATGCGCTTCGGCAAGGCGGGCATCATCACCAAATCGATCAACCCCTTGGCGATGGTGATCCCCACCAACGAAGAGCTCATGATCGCCCGCGACGCGGCGCGCTTGGCCGGATTGGAAGGCCCCGCTTCCGTCTGACCGGGATGTGGGCGCGGCGAAAGGAAGGCTTCGGCCTTCCTTTTTTTTTCCGCGCGTTTTGCGCGAAGAAGCAAGCGGCGGTTGGGAAAAAAGAGCGAGTGTGGGGGGGAAAAAGGCGAGAGGCGAGAGGCGAGGGGCGGAGGGGGGGGGGAACAAAAAAAAATGGAAAAGTATGCGAGAAGTGTTGATGCCCTCTCCTGTCGGAGCTGTTTGCGCTGTGTTGAAAGATCAAAAGAAAAGCTCTCAAGCGACCATTGAAGGTCCGGCTTGCTTTCCTTTGAGCTTGCGCAACACGACAGCAAGAGGAGCAGTTGCTCTATGATTTCATAGTGTTTTTTTATCAACACTTCTCGCATACTTCCCCAAAAAAATAAAAAAAGGAAAACGGGGCTTTCCCAAGCCGCCGCCCGCGCGGCGCGGCGCCCAACGCGAGCCCAAGCGGCGCCGGGCTTGCCGCATCGGGTCCGGATCCGCTCGATTGTTCAGTCAAACGAGTCCGCCCCAGACATGCGCGAATCATAGGTGCGGTGGGAAAACCACCCGTCTTTGTCGGAGCCCGAAAGGTTTTCAACCTCGCAGCGGGTGTCTCTGCCGTAATGGTTGGCGACGGAGCGGTTGTGGTAAAGCTTTCGGACGCGCAGGGCGTGGCGCGCCCCCAAAACCGCCAAACACAGAAAGAGGGTGCCCCATATCCAGTGATCGGCCCAAGAGGACAACGCGAGCAGGCTGAGAAAGGGCAGCGCCGTCAAAGCCGTGACCGTCCCCAGCAGCGGCTTGTTGAGCGGCACGCATCCCTCCGTCTCGCCCGAGCGGCCGTTGACGGCCACGCAGAAGGTCATGTTCTTGCCCCAAAGCGACTTGGCGGAGCAGCTGTACAGCCAAACCGGAAAGTAGGCCGAGCGCCACGACTCCTCGCGAATCTCGAACGCCATGGATTTCAAAACCGCCCCGCGATCGCAATCGTGCAGATCCCAAGCCTTGGATCGGGCGATGCGTTGGGCCAACGCGACCGCGCGCGGCCTCATCTCGGACACGTTCATGTCGCGCGGCTCCACCTCGCCGCCGCGCAAAAGAGCGGGGTTGAAGGGGGCGCAATTTTCCGAATCGTACGGCAGCACCGCGTTGATCGCATTGACGGCGTTGAGCGGGGAGAACGGATCGAACCGGCTCCGGCTCGCCTCGATGGGCAGATCCTTGATGAGGATGTCGAACTTGCGAACGAATTTGCGCTTGACGTAAGAGAACCGTTCCATGTCGTAAAACCGGCCATCCTCTCCGCGCATCCGCCACTTCTCTCGAACCGTCGTCTTTTGCCCCTTGCCCGACGCCGTGACCGCGGCTTTGACGTCGACCAACATGTAGGGCAGAAAAACCTTGCGCAGGCCCTGCTCGCTGAAGCCCTTGCGAAAGCCCCGATGTGCGTAAAAGCGCCGATCCGACACGCAATAGCGCATTTTGCGAAACGCGGTTTGCCGATCCACCGCGAACGGCAAAATCAGGTCAGGCGCCACCCCCGACGGCAGCTTTCCCGTCCAGGGCAAGCGGTTGCGGCACCACGGGCACAGCGCATCCGCCGCCGTTTTGGCGTCGATCTTGATCGATGAGCCGCAGCTTGGGCAGACCAAGGTCGCGGCGGCGCTGTCCCCGGTGACGTCTTGCGCCCCCGCGCTCAAAACGGGCTTGAACGCGGGGCGCTCTGAGGCGGCGGGGGCGGACGCCGAGCCGCCGCCGGCGGCCTGAGGCTCGCTTCCATCCGGCTCGCGGCGCGCGGCGCGGTTCCGGCCGTCTTCGCCGTCCGAGCCGCAAGACGCCGAGGATTCGCCATCCAAGGCGGCGGCGGGCTGCGCCCCGGCCGCCTCCGCCAAGCCCGCCCGATGCGCCCGATCCGCCCGATCCGCCCGATTCCCTTTGGCGCCCGCAGCCGGATCGGCCGCCGCGGCGGGCCCGGACGCCGCGTCCGTAGCCTTTTCGCCCTCGGGCGCGGCGGATTCGGCGACGCGCGCCGCCCCGTCCGCGGCCTCGACGCCGCCCAAACGCCCGTCTTCCAAGCTTTCTTTGGCTTTGAGTTGGCGCCGGCGGCGCCCCTTGCGGATCAAGCCTTTCGCCCTGCCGACCCCCGTTTCGGTTTTGTCCATCATCGTTGCCTTGAGCCATCGAGACGCCGAGTCTGCCTTAGCTCTGCGCCCTGTAAAGGAAGTTGTCGTTGCGCCGCGTCCGACGCGCGGCGACGCGCGCGGCGCTCAACCAATCGCGCGAACGCGAAAAATAGCCGTATCGTTGGGCGCGAGACCAATAAAACCGCGGCCCCAGGTAAGCCGCCAAGAGCCAAGACGGGTATTGCCAAAAAGAATCCGAGAGCCTCAGCCACAACGCGCAGAAGACAAAAATCAGCGAAATCAAAACCGAGGCTTTCGCCAGCTTGGCCTTGCCGCACGGTATGAACCCCACCCGGGCCCCATCGACCCCATTGACCGCCAACCACAGCAGGCGCTGCTTTTTCCCTTTGCCAATCAGGCAGCCATACACCCACACGGGACAGCCGATCGAGCGCGTCGTCACGCCTTTGACCGTAATCTCGGCGCTGTCCCAAGAAACGCCGCGATCGAAGGCCTCGTTGACGGCGCCGCGTTTGGCGGCGGAAAGCGCCATGCCGCGCGCGTTGGGCAAAAAGCGCTTGGCGTCGAGCTTGCGGTTGGCCAAAACGGCGTTTTCGAGCATCTCGGGCCGAAACGCGACGGCGTTGCCGGAATCGAACGGAATCAAGTCGTCGACGACGCCTCCCGCCCTGTCGCGCGGCGTCTTGTCGCCGTCGCGGCGGCGCAGCTCGAGGGGCAGATCGAACGCGGCCGCGTCGAACTCCTGCGCCGTCCTGTAAACATCGTATTCGACGGTCAAGCCGGAGCGAATGGTCTTTTCGCCCATCCCCTCCAGCTTGACCCGGGCGCCGACGTCGGCGACCAAATAAGGGATGTGCACGGCGCGGAGGTTTTCGGGCTTGAGGTTGTCCTTGAACGGGCCGTAGGCGTAACGCCGAAGGGGACGCAGCAGATTTTGCATGGTCTCGAACGCGGCCTCGCGCTTGACCGCAAAGGGCGCGACCCGGCCCGGGATCGCCTCGCGGGGAACCGCCTCGGCATCCTTTAAAGACGCCCGGCACCACGGGCAGAGCGCGGATTCCGGCTTGGGCCGCAGCGCCATGGTTTGCATGCCGCACTCGGGGCACCGAACGGCCGCGACGCTCCCCTCCCCCTCGATCGCGCCCGAGGCGTCGACCTCGTCGCGATCTTTGTCCAACTCGTCGAACACGGGATCGGGCCGTTCCGTCCCGTCCGCCTCGAACACGCTGCGGCAATGCGCGCAGCGCAAGACTCGATCCGCCGCGTCGTAATGAAAGTCGGTCGACCCGCAATGGGGGCATTTTTCAAGCCGCTTGTCGGATTCAACGGACACGTTCCCTCCCCCTCCCAACCACGCCGAAAGGCCAAGTTGTTGGCGCCGCGCCGGAAAAACGGCTCGAAACGGCAACCGCAAAGACAGGCCAATCCGTTCCTTGCCTCTTGTTTTGGCGCGGGCGTGAGCTAGTCGGGCAAGTTTAATGCGCTTGGCGCCGGGCGGCGTCGAAAACGCTCATCCAAGCCGCCGGAAACTCCGCCTTTTTTTGCGCCTCCCGACTCGCCCCAAACGACGAAAAAAGGCGGCAAGCGCCGCCTTTTTCAAAACCGCAGACAACCAAGCGCCTGCGCCAAAACAAAGGGCCCGGCGCCAACGCAGCGCGCCGGCTTGGCGCCCGCCCGCGGGGCGGGCGTCAAGCAACCTGAAACTTCAGCGGCGTTCAGACAACGAATGCCGTGAACACGAAAAACAACGCAAACCCGGACAAGGACGCCAACCCCGCCCAAGCCAGCGCCATCAGCCACTTGGGGGCCGACAGCCGGCGCCAGGCCAAAAGGAAGTTGAGGAAGGCGAAAACCGGGGTCGTGACGAAAGAGGCGATCATCGCGAACTTCAACAGCGACGACATGGCGGAGTTGAAAAACAAAATAATGGAGAAACCCACCAGCGCGGTCACGACAATCCAGCGCGACAGCGCGCGGCCGCTGAAGGTCTTGCGGCCCAACAAAATGCGCACGGACTCGACGTTGCTGCGCGAGTAGCCATCCAAAACGGTGATGGTCGTGCCCCACATGCAGGCGAAGGCGATGAAGGCGACCAGATCGGCCGACCACGGGCCGATGGTGGAGGAGTACATGTGGATCAGCTGCGCGATGTACTTGGAGCCGTTGGCCAGCTCAATGGCCTCGCCCGAACGGTACTGCACCAGCCAACCCATGGTCATGAACACCAAAGCCAGCAGCGCCGTGCCGACAAACCCCACGTTGAAGTCGAACATGCCGTCTTTGTAGCCGACGTTTTGGGCCAAGCGCTTGGCCTTGAGCCACAAAGACGAAATGGCCGAAATCTCGATCGGCGCCGGCATCCACCCGCACAAGCTCACCACAAACGCCAGCGCCGCCCAGTTCCAAGGGCTGGCCGCGGGCGTGTCGAAGCGCGCCTGCGCGCCGTTTTTGGCCGCCAGCAAGGCCGCGGCGCACGTGGCGACCGTGAGGCTGAGCATGATGGCCTTCGAGGCGAAATCCAAGGCCCCGTACTTGCCCGCCAAGAGCATGGAAACGGATGCCAGCAAAATCACGGCGCTCAAAAAGGCCATCGAGCTCATCTCGATGCGACTGCCCACAAACACCACGTCCTGCAGACCCAGAAAGTGCTTCAAAATCGCCGAGCACACGATCAGCACCGCGCCCGCGTTGACCATGGCGGAAAAGACGTTGAGGCCAAAAAACAGCCAAACGTACTTCTTGCCCACCCGGGCGTAGCCATCCAGCAGGGAATCGCCCGTGACCAAGGTGTATTCGTAGCCGAACCTGAAAAACGGGTATTTGAGCAAATTGGCCAATACGATCACGATGGCCAACTGCCAGCCGTACATGGCGCCCGCCTGCGTGGACGCCACGATGTGCGAGCCGCCGACCGCCGCCGACGCCATCATTATGCCCGGCCCCAGCGCCTTAAGTTTGCTCTCCCAAGTGGAGACGCCCTCGCGCCCTGAGGCCGAGGCCGAATCGGGCCCATCGACATTCGCGCCCGCCCAAGCCGCCGACGCGGGCCGATTGTTTTTTGTTTTCATCTTTCGATTCTTTCCGATCCCGCCGCGCCGCGCATCGCCCGTTTCGACGCCGGCTCCCGCCTCTCGACTCTCGCCTGTTCCTCCGACCCTTTCCGACGCGCCCCCACTTTTGGAGGCTTGCAGGCCGCGAGCTTTCCAGGCGGATCTTCAATATGCAAACGGAGACGCGCGGCGCGCCGGGACGGCGAAGAGAACCCCGATCGGCCAAGGCAAAGCGCAGCGAGACCGAGTCAAGACGTTCGGCGGTTAGGGCCGAATCCGCCCCCAACGAGACGAGAGATCAAAGGGAGCGGGGCGACGGCCGAGCGCCGCAAGGCGCAAGCCGCCAAGCTGCCGGCAGCCAAGCGACAAACCATAAAGAGCCGCAGACCAACCGAAGGCGAAGCAACCGAAGGCGAAGCAACCGAAGCGGCGCTGCGCGGCCTCATTGCCCCTGATGCCTTCCTTCGACCGCGGCCAATGACAGCGTGAACGGCGGCCCGGTTCCGAACCGGGCGCCAAGCCCATTTCTGCGCCGCGCGGGCGGTGATTCTAACGCCCGATCGACTGTTCGGCAATTTTTATGCGATTTTTTGACGTTAATTTTTTAAATATTGCAATATTCTTCTATTCTATTGTGATTTATGCCAATTCTTAACGCTGCGCCTCCAAAGCGGCGCCGGCTTTGGCCCTCGGGGCGACTTTTTGCGCCATTTTTTGGGGGCGCCCTTGGCGCCTCATTCAACAACTCAGTCCAACTCTTCTCCCTCTCCCCCCAACTCGCTTGCGCCAAGCCGCCAATTGGCTTCAGAGCCCCAAGCGCGCCGGCGCCTTGGGCGCGGCTCAACGCGGCCGCGCTTTGCTATACTTTGCGAATCTTGCGAACAGGCGATTGCCCCAAAACAAGCGGCTCGCGGCAAGGGCGGGCATGGGCTTGAAAAGGCCGGGCATGAGGCCGGAAGAGAAGCGTTCCGCCTTGACGGCTTGGGCCCCCGATTCGCTTGGCGCGGATGGCCATCCCACCTTGGGCGCGCGGCATTTTGCAGTTCAATCCCGTGAGCCGGGCTTCATGATCCGAGCGGCGGCGAAGACTCCGCTTGCCGCCCCGGTTCCGCGAGCCCTCGCAAGACCTCGGCCGTCCGGGCAAAAGGCGCGCTCCGCCCTGAGGGCGGATTTTTCGCAATCTCGGATGCCGAAGGCGCGCTTGTTTGGGTCAAGCCCAAGTTTGCAAAGGATGAGGAAGAATTCGCCGCCCTGCGGCGCGCGACGACGGCAACGGCGTTCGCGCATGGTTTGCGATTTGACAGCGGCGGGCCCCGGGCCCCGGCCCATCGGCGACGGCGCCGATTCGCGGCGGCGCCGATCAACGATCTTGCCGGCCAAACCCCGAAGAATCGGGCGGCGGGCCCAAAAAACACAGGCAACAAATCCGGCAGGGGCGAGCAAACCGCCGCGGCGGCGCGCAACGCCTCGCCTGCGCCAAGCGCACGCCTCGCCGCAGAGGGCGGACGGGAAACCTGCGATAAGGACAAGACATGAACTGGTTGGACAAACTCCTGCCGCCCAAGGTCAAAACCGAGGACGCGACGGAAAAGAAAGGCAACATCCCCGAAGGCCTGTGGGTGCAATGCCCCTCATGCCACGCGACGCTGTACTCCACGGATTTGACCGACAATCGCAAGGTTTGCCCCAAGTGCGGCTTTCACATGCCCATTTCCGCCTCGCAGCGCATCGACTTGCTGCTTGACGAGGATGACAGCCGCGTTTTTATCGGCCAAGACGTCGCTCCGGTGGATGTCCTGAAATTCAAGGACTCAAAAAAATACCCCGACAGACTGTCGGCCGCGCGCGCCAAGACCAACGAAGACGAGGCGCTGTTGGTTTGCCGAGGCAAAATCAACGGCTTTGCCGCCGTCGTCGCCGCCTTCGAGTTCGAGTTCATCGGCGGCTCGATGGGCTCGGTGGTCGGCGAACGCTTTTTGCGCGGCGTCAACGAAGCGCTGGCTTACGGCTGCCCGTTCATTTGCGTCGCGGCCTCGGGCGGGGCGCGCATGCAAGAGGGGCTCAATTCCCTGATGCAGATGGCCAAAACGGCCGCCGCCCTGCACAAGCTTAGCGAAGCGCGTCTGCCGTTTTTCTCCATTCTGACCGACCCCACGATGGGCGGCGTCTCGGCCAGCTTCGCGTTTTTGGGCGACGTGGTGATCGCCGAGCCCGGAGCCTTGATCGGCTTCGCGGGGCCGCGCGTGATTGAGCAAACCGTGCGCGAGAAGCTGCCCGAAGGCTTTCAGCGCGCCGAGTTTTTGCTGGAAAAGGGCGCCATCGACCTGATCGTCCCGCGAAAAGAGCTCAAAGAGAGGCTCACGCGGCTGATCGACCTGTTCACTCAGCCCGAAAAAAGCAAAATCAAAATCGTCAACCGTGAGCCCGTGTTCGACGCGGCGGCGGCCTTGGGCGGATCGAACGCGCAGCGCGAATCCGACGCCGAGGGCGGCGCAAACAGAAGGAACGCGGCGGCTCAAGCTGCGGGCGCGAAGTCGGCCAAGAGCCGTTCCAACGCCGCGTCCGCCAAAACAACGGCAAGGGGCGCCAAAACGGCGCAAGGGGCCGCCGAGAGCGGCAAAGCGGCGCGCGGGAAAAAAGCCGACTGAAACCAAAGCGATCGGCGCCGTCCGCTTTGATTTGCGCCGGCCCTGACGCGCCAAGGCGCCCAAGCGCCGGCGGCAAAGCCGGACTCACGGCAAAAAAAAAGACGGATTCGCATCCGTCTTTTTTTTCGCCTCAAAGCCCGGCCGAAAGCCGCGACTGCCGCCGCAGGTGAAGAACCGAGGGCGCCTGAGAAGAACAACGGCAAGCAGCCAAGCGCGGGGCTCGGGCGCAGCCGCCCGAACCCCGCGGCCCCAACGAGCTTAGATGACGCCCATTCCGCCGTTGAACAAATCGTCGCTCATGACGATGCGGTAATCGCTGCCGTTCACGTCATACGTCAATTCATGCATGCTCCGCCCATCCTCGCTTTGGAAGGAGCGCTCGGACTCAATGCGGCCTTCCTTCAGCGCGACCTTGTTGCCCGCCTGCCCCGTCAATTCGATCGCGCCGCCGTTGGCTTTCATGCCCGCCGCGTCCAACTGAACGATATTGAACAACCCGGAGTCCGGATCCGTCCGGCCCAAATCCACGGCTTCGACGCGGGAGAAGCGGCTTAGGTCAAAGACATTGCCCGCCGAATCGAAACGAACGACGTCCCAACCGTCGCCGCCGTCGACGGATCCGCCTCTGAGCGCCGACAAATTCAGCGTGTCGTTGCCGCCGCCCAAACGCAAATCGGCCGCAAAGACGCCCGAAACCGTCGCGGCGTCATCTCCGCCGCTTAGATCGACAACGGAATGGACAAGCGACTCCGCCTCAAATTTGATCCCCGCGGGCAATTCTCCCGCGCCCGAATCTTCGGCGCGATGCGCGCTTGAAGCCAAATCGGAATGCCCGGACAAATCGAGTTGAGAGCCAAACTCCACGAGGTTGCCGTCGACAACGGCGTGATTGTGAGTCGCCTCCAAGCCCAAGGTTTCGGCATGCAATTCGTCTGCGGCGTTGGCCGAATACGCCGATCGCGCGCCCGCGCCCGATGCCGCCCCGCCGCCTGCGCCGTCCAACAGCTGCTCGTCGAAGACCTTGACCGTGTAAGCGTGCGTTTCATTCCCGTCGCTGATGACGACCGTGTACTCATCCAGCGGCGGCTTGCCGGCTTCGCGACCGACGGTGGGCCGATCCACGCCTTTGCATGCATCCGGATTGGACCAACTGAACCCCTCCCACTGGTTTTTATCCCCATCAAATCTTCTTCCGTTCTCGAAGGGCATGAAACACACAAGGTTTTGGTATGTGCCAAACAGCTCATAGCTGGTGTCGTTGGTTGTGGCAAACTTGACGCCGATTTCTTCCCCGTTTTTGTAAACGCGGACATTCAAGTTTCTCGAATCGATCGGGCGATCGCCAAACTGGAAGCTCCAGACCTTGTTGGGCAGCAAAGCGTAAGGGAAGTACCCCGCCGCAGGCCACTCCAAGGTGTCCGGCCGCGAGACGGCGCCGTGATCGTGGGTCAGTTTGTATCCGGGCGGAATCGCGTTACTCGGAAAACCCATGAAGGTCGTGTATGCGGAATAACTGTAGTTATCCTGCCCTTCCGCGTAAGCCGCCGCCGTCTCGCGCAAGCCCGGGCTTAGAACTTGAAGGCGATGGCCAATGAGCGTTCTTTTTTGCGCCTCTGTTCCGCTGCCCCAACTGCCGTTGAAGTTGTCGGAAACATACGAGCTCACGTCGCCTTTGAGGCTTGAGCCTCCGGAACCGGCGCGGCCAAGAACCGACTGGCCGGTGGCCTCAACCCCGTCGGGATCGGTGTAACTGAACCCCCTCAAACCATGATCAATTTTTCCTTGGCTGGCCATGGCGATGACGCCTTTTTGCGCCCCTTCGACGGCGTCATGATTTCCCGTCAAGCTCACAGGGTCGGTTTGATTGAACCGGCGAAAAGCGTTGAGGGCAGTCAAACTGTTCGCTGAGTTGTCGGTGTCCGCATAAGCCATATGGTTATTGGGCACATGTTTCCATTCCGAATCCCCGTCAAAGGGATACTTCAGCATCGTCGCTTTGTCCAAAACGTCGTGCTTGTCGATCAGCCTCCAGTTGCGCGCCGCCTGCTCAAAAGTCGTGTCGTGGGTCGTGCCAAAAACTTGGCCGTCGTTCCCAATGTAGCCGCCCAAGCCGCCGACGTCGGGATTGACGGTCACTTCCGCTTGATCAATGGCCTTGGATCCGTCAATCAGCTCGGCTTTGAACGCAATATTCTTTTGCCCCTTCAAAGAGGCCTTTTGAGACGCGTCAAGAGAAATCTCCCACGCCTGCTTGCCATTGCCCGAAACGTCGTATGAACCCAAATCGACGTCGGGTTGGCCGTTGATCGACGCCCTTAGGCGCACCTTCATTCCGGATGCGTTTTGGGCCAAGCCCGTCACCTTCAAATTGCCATCCGCCTCGGCGTTGGTCATGATGTTGTTGCCCGCGACCGAGTCCAGCGACACCTTCGGGGCGACGTCCAAAGTCACCGAATCTTGCGCATACCCCTTCAAAACCCCGTCGCCGTCGGTCACAAAAGCCTGCACGGCCAAGGTCTTGCCGTCGACGCTTTGCCAATCCAGATTGTCCGTTCCCAATGCGCTTTTCAGCTGCGCCTCGTTCAAATCCAGCGCCCACTTGCCGCCTTTGGCTTTGACGGCAAACGCGGCCTTGCCTACGACCACCGCGAATTCGTCCGTCGGCGCGCTGTTGCCCAACGTTCCCTTCAAGGTCAAGCTGCGGCTTTCCAGCAAGGATTTTCCGGCGGCGACGGGATCGATCAGCTCGGTGCCGACCAAGTCCCTTTGCACGTCGAATTTGCCAAAATTTGCCTGCAAAATGCGCGTCTCGCCGGGGTTTTCGTTCCGAACAATGGGAACAGAGGCAATGTCTTTGACGTGTCCGCTGGCGTCGACCACCTGCGCTTTGACCACCGACACAATGTCTTCGGCCAAAGCGTTTTGCAACTGCTGATGGTTCAAGCCCACATCCAACGACGAAGTGTCCGTCGTTGCGGTTTCGGAGCCCACTTCTTGGCCATTGACCTTCAAGACAACTTTCTCACCGGCCTTCAAAGTCTCCCCATCTTTGAGCCGGAGCTTGAGGGCCGGCGCGGAGTTGGGATCTTTGGAAATCTCGATCGTCTCATAGCCGCCTTTTTCGCTTGACAATTCATTTGAGGCGGGCGCGGCGGAAGCCGCCGCGGCGACGCTCACCGACTGCGTCGCCTCGGCGCCGCCCGCGACGACCTTCACTTGGGCGGTTTGGCCTTGCTCCAAGCCCAGTTGGCCGATCTCGTCCTTGCCCACGGTCACTTTAAAGGTGCCGTCGGGCTGCGGCGACGAAGCGATCGTGACGGAGCCTTTGGGGCCCGTCAAAACAACCGAACCATGCCACGACTGATCCGGGTTCGACAATTTCAGCTTCACGGCAAAGCCGTCGGCGAACTCTTGGTTGTCCACCCCGTCGTTGCCCGCAAAATCAACGATCGACAAAGAGGGCTTGGGGGTCGGCGCGGGCGTTCCCGCCGCCTCGACGCTCACCTCCCGCGTCTCCTCGGCGCCGCCCGCGGAGACCTTCACGTCGCACTTGTGGCCTTGCTCCAAGCCAAGTTGGCCGATCTCGTCCTTGCCCACGGTCACTTTAAAGGTGCCGTCGGGCTGCG
>CAJPTP010000011.1 GCA_905373555.1 uncultured Francisella sp.
CGTAGTTGCCCGCGACCACCAAAGCTCCGATGACGACGATCAGCAGCGTCGCGAGCACGTTCATCTGCGGGTCGAGCCCGCGCCGGATTTTGGCGAAGATCACCTGCGGCAGCGTGGTCGAGCCCGGACCCGAGAGGAACGACGCGATCACCAAGTCGTCCAGCGACAGCGTGATGCCCAGCAAAAAGGCGCTCAACAGCGCGGGCGCGATCAGCGGCAGCGTGATCAAAAAGAACACCTTCAAGGGCCGCGCCCCCAGATCCATGGCCGCCTGCTCCAGCTTCTCGTCGATTTCCGTCAGCCTCGCGCGCACCATGACGGTGGCGTAGGACATGATCAGCGTGGCGTGGCCGAAAAAGATCGTCAAAAAGCCGCGCTCGAAGGAAAACGGCGTGTTTTTCAGCAGCATTTGCAGCTCGAACACCAACAGCAAGACCGAAAGACCCGTGATCACCTCGGGCATCACCATGGGCGCGGACACCATGCCGGCGAACAGCGTCGAGCCGCGAAAGCGTCGGATGCGCGCCAAAGCATAGCCCGCGAACGTGGCCAAAACGACCCCCACGAAAGAGCTCACGGCGGCCAAGCGAAAAGACAGCCACGCGGCGCTCAAGACCTCTTGGTTGCGCATGAGCCTGCCGTACCACTTCATCGAAAATCCGCCCCACACGGTCACAAGCGTCGAGGCGTTGAAGGAGTAGACCACCAGGCAAATCAAAGGCAGATACAAAAAGGCGAAGCCGATGGCGAGCATCGCGCGCGTGAACCCTGACGTTTTGCCCATCTTATTTGCCCTCCTTGGCCAAATGCCTGGTTTCGTAGCGGTTGTACAGGCCGATGGGAAGCACCAGCAAGGCGAGCATCACCACGGCGATGGAGCTGGCCTGCGGCCAATCGTATTGGTCGAAGAAAGCGTTCCACAGCACCTTGCCCACCATGAGGTTGCCGGGGCCGGCGACCAAATCCGGGATCACGAACTCGCCCACGCAAGGGATGAACACCAGCATCGAGCCCGAAATAATGCCCGCCTTGGTCATGGGCAAAGTCACCCGCCAAAACGCCGTGAGCGGCCTGGCGCCCAGATCCCCCGCCGCCTCCAGCAGCCTGCGGTCAAGCTTCATGATGTCCGAGCACAGCGGCAGCACCATGAACGGCAGGTAGGCGTAGGTCATGATCAACAGCAGCGAGAAGGTGTTGTAAAACAAATCCATCGGCTGCAGCCCAATGGAGCGAAGAAAGTTGTTGATCAGCCCATTTTGGCTCAACAGCCCCATCCATGCGTACACGCGCAGCAGCAGCGACGTCCAAAAGGGGATCATCACGGCCAAAAGCAGGACGTTGCGCCGGGCGGGCGACGCCTGCGCGATGCCGTAGGCCATGGGGTAGCCCAACAGCAGGCAAAACAGGGTCGTCAAGGCGGCGGTGAAGAACGACGACACGTAGGCGCGGACTTGAATGTTCTGCCCTTGGTCGCTTAGCCATCCCATTTGCCCGAACCAATCGCCCACGCCTTGCGGGGTGATGGAGGCGATGAGGTTGAAGGGGTTGAGCTCGCCCTTGAGCGTTTGCCACAAATCCTCGGCCAAGGCTTGGTAGTTGTAAAACGCCAAGCGCACCGTGGTTTCGCTCATGTCCGGGTCGTAGGAGACCAAATTCGTGTAGGGCGGGATTTTCACCGCCTGGTCGGCGAAACTGATTTTCAGGACGATGACAAACGGGATCAGGAAAAACACCAAAAGCCACAGGTAGGGCACCGCGATCACGAATTTGCTGCCCGCCCGCGAGCGGCGCAAGCGCGTTTTCAGACGCTTGGCGTCGAATCTTTTGAGTAGCGCCACGGCTTGCTCCTAGCGAATCAAAGCGATGGGCTGATCGTCATGCCAGCCGATGTAAACCGTCTCGTCCCACGTCGGGGCGTCCTCGTCGGCCAGGTACCACCGCGAGGAGGGAATCGAGCTTTTGAGGATGAAGCCGCTTTCGAGGCGCACGTAGTAAACCGAGACGCTGCCCAGATACGCGATGTCGTCGACCACGCCGCAAGCCCAGTTGCAGTCGTCGAAATGGGCGGGCTTGCTTTTGTACATGTTGACGTCCTCGGGTCGCAAACTGACCCACGCCTCGGCCCCCTCGGGCTGGCCGAAGTTGTAGCTCAAGCGGAATGGGTTGTTCATCTCGCCGCACCGGATGTAGGTTTCGCTCGACGTGCAGTTGAGAATCGAGCCTTTCAGAACGTTGGTCTCGCCCAGGAATTGCGCGGTGAAGCGGCTGTTGGGGTATTCGTAGACGTCGAACGGCGTCCCCACCTGCTGCAGCTTGCCCTCGGACATGACGGCGATGCGGGTGGCCATGGTCATGGCCTCTTCCTGGTCGTGGGTGACCATCACGCAGGTGACGCCGACGTCTTCGATGGTGTTGGCCAGCTCCAGCTGCGTGTGCTTGCGCAGGTTTTTGTCCAGCGCCCCCAGCGGCTCGTCGAGCAGCAGCAGTTTGGGCTTTTTGGCCAAGGAGCGCGCCAGCGCGATGCGCTGCTGCTGGCCGCCCGACAGCTGATGGGGCTTGCGCTCGCCGAATTTTTCCATCTGCACGAGCTTGAGCATCTCATCCACGCGGCTTTCGATCCGGTCTTTGGGCAGCTTGTCTTGCTTGAGCCCAAAGGCGATGTTCTGGCGCACCGTCATGTGCGGAAACAGCGCGTAGCTTTGGAACATCATGTTGATTGGCCGCTCGTAGGGGGCGAGCTTGGTGATGTCCTCGCCGTCGAGGATGATGCGCCCCGCCGTGGGCTTCTCCAGCCCCGCGAGCATGCGCAGAAGCGTCGATTTGCCGCAGCCCGAGCTGCCCAAAAGGGCAAAAATCTCGCCTTGGTGGACTTCCAGATCCACGCCGTCGACGGCGTAAATGTCGCCGAATTGCTTGATCAGCCCTTGGATGGACAAGAAGCCCTTCTTGCGCGCGCTGGCTTTGGCCACGGCGCTGACCTTGCTTTGCGGGTCGACGATGGATGACGTTTTGGCGCCCTTGGGCGAGGGCGAGCCCGCGCCCGAGCCGTTTGTCCGGGGCGCCGCGTTGCCGGAGGCGCCTTCGCTCTTGGCCTTTTGCGCCTCGTTTTGCGCGCCGCCCGTGGGCGCATCGAGACGGTCTTTCTCGACGTCGGCGTCGTCGCGGCGGGAATCAGACATGTTGCATCCTTCAAGGAAAAGGGGCTCGGGCGCCCGGCGCCGGGGCCGGATCGAGCCTGAAGGCAAGGGCGCTTGCCGAAAAAAAACAAAGCCCGCGACGCGAAGTCGTGGGCTCTCGCTTTGAGCGCAAGTTTAAGGCAAGAGGGCCGCATCGCGTCAAGCCGCGCCGAACCCAAGCCTCATTTCGCCTCGATTGTTGCGTGTTGCCAAACCTGTGAAAAACTGCGGCGAAAATGCGCCGAAATGATCCGAAAACTCTCCAACAGCGCTGAAAAACGCGTCGAAAACGCTGCGTCAGCGCTGCGAGGCGTCGAGCGCTTGGCTCAAATCGTCGATCAGATCGTCCGGGTGCTCCAAGCCGATGCTCAAGCGGATCATTTCCTCGGGCACGCCCGCCGCTTTCAACCCTTCCGCGTCAAGCTGACCGTGCGTGGTGGAGGCGGGGTGGGTGGCGAGCGACTTGGCGTCGCCGATGTTGACCAAGCGCGTGAACAGCTGCAACGCGTCGAGGAATTTGGCGCCGTTGGCGCGCCCGCCCTTGACCCCGAAGCTCAACAGGCCCGACGCCTTGCCCGAGTATTTCGCGTCGATCAGCGGCTTGTAGGGGCTGGAGGGCAGCCCCGGGTAGTTGACCCACTGCACGTCCTTTCGGCTTTCGAGAAATTGCGCGACCTTCAGCGCGTTGGCGCTGTGGCGCTCCATGCGCGGCGCCAAGCTCTCCAAGCCTTGCAAGTGCAGCCAAGAGTTGAACGGGCTCGCGGCGCCGCCCGTGTTGCGCAGGTAGACCAAACGCAGGCGCCCCGCGTAGGCGGCCTTGCCGAACTCGTCGGCCATGATCACGCCGTGGTAGCAGCCCTCCGGACTGGTGAACTGCGGGAAGCGCTTGGCGTTTTTGACCCAATCGAACTTGCCCGAGTCGATCACGACTCCGCCCATCGAGGTGCCGTGGCCGCCGATGTACTTGGTCAAGGAATGGATCACAATGTCCGCGCCGTGCTCGATGGGCCGATGCAGCGCCGGGGTCGCGACCGTGTTGTCGGCGATGACGGGAATTCCCGCCTCGTGCGCGTATTTTGCGAACTTCGAGACGTCCAAAACGTTGATCGAGGGGTTGCCGATCGTCTCGAGGTACACGGCTTTGGTGCGCTCGTCGACCAACTCTTTGATTTTCTCGGGATGCTTGGGGTCGAAGAACTTGGCCGTGATCCCCATGGCGGGCAAAGTGTGCTGAAACAGGGTGAACGAGCCGCCGTAGAGAGTCGAGGAGGCCAAAATGTTGTCGCCCGCCTTGGCCAAGGTGCACACCGAATACTGCACGGCCGTCATGCCGCTGGAGACGGCCACGGCGGCGACGCCGCCTTCGAGCATGGCCATGCGGGTTTCCAGCACCGAGTTCGTGGGGTTGGTGATGCGGGTGTAGATGTTGCCCGCGACCTTCAAGTTGAACAGATCGGCGCCGTGCTGGGCGCTGTCGAACGCGTAGCTGGTGGTTTGGTAAATGGGAACGGCGGCGGATTTGCCGTCGGTGTCGGGTTTGTAGCCGGCGTGTATCGCGAGGGTCTCTAGTCTCATTCGACATCCTTTCGTTTGCGGCCAAGGCCAAAGCGCGCCCGGCCGAACAACGGCGCGGGCGCCGCGCCAAGCGGCGCAACAGGCGCAGTCAGAACGCCCGCCTTTCCCGGCCGGAGGGGAAAGGCGGGCGATCCGCGCTTGGAAAAGAGCCAAGCGCGGGGAATCACTTTCTCATTTGGCGGCGGCGATCCAGCTCGGTCAGAATGCGTTTGCGCAGGCGGATATGGCGCGGCGTGATTTCGACCAGCTCGTCGTCCTCGATGAACTCCACCGCGCTTTCCAGCGTCAGCTTGATCGGCGGGGTGAGCCGCACGGCCTCGTCGGTTCCGGCGGCCCGGATGTTGGTCAGGTGCTTGCCCTTGAGCGGGTTGACCACCAAATCGTTGCCGCGCGAGTGGATGCCCACGATCATGCCCTCGTAAATTTCGTCGCCCGGGTTGACGAACATGCGGCCGCGATCCTCCAAATTCCACAGCGCGTACGCCACGGCCGGGCCCGATTCTTGCGACACCATCACGCCGTTGCGCCTGGAGGGCATGTCCTCCTTTTTGGGCCCGTAGTCGTCGAACACGTGGCTCATGACGCCCAAGCCGCGCGTGAGGGTCATGAACTCGTTTTGGAAGCCGATCAGGCCTCGGGCCGGGATCCTGTACTCCAGCCGCGCGCGGCCCGAGGGCTCGACGTCCATTTCCAGCAAATCGCCTTTGCGCCGCGCCAGCTCCTCCATCACGCCGCCTTGCTGCGTTTGCTCGACGTCGACCGAAAGGTTCTCGTAGGGCTCGCACAAAACGCCGTCGATTTTCTTGTACAGCACCTTGGGTTTGCCCACGGCCAGCTCGTAGCCTTCGCGGCGCATGTTCTCGATGAGGATGGTCAAGTGCAGCTCGCCCCGGCCCGAGACGCGAAAGACGTCGGCGTCGGCGGTTTCCTCCACGCGCAGGGCGACGTTGGACATCAACTCTTTTTTCAGGCGCTCGCCGATTTGCCTTGAAGTGAGGAACTTGCCTTCGCGCCCCGCCAACGGCGAGGTGTTGACCATGAAATCCATGGTCAATGTCGGCTCGTCGATGATCAGCTGCGGCAGGCCTTTGGGCTCGTCTTTGTTGCAGATGGTGACGCCGATGCCCATGTGCTCCAGGCCCGAGATGATGACGATGTCGCCCGATTCGGCCTCATCCAAAGGCACGCGCTCCAACCCCTTGAAGCCCAACACCTGGCCGATCTTGCCCGCGCCGATCAACTCGTCGGCGCGCATGACGGACACCTGTTGGCCCGTTTTGATCTTGCCGTTGAGGATGCGCCCGATCCCCAGCTGCCCGACGTAGGGGGAATAGTCCAGCTGGGAAATTTGCAGCTGCAGCGGTTTGTCCGCGCTGCCCGAAGGGGCGGGGGTGTACTTCAAAATCGCCTCGAACAGCGGCTTCATGTCGACTTTGGGGTCGTTCTCGTCGGCCATGGCGTAGCCGTTGAGGCCGGATGCGTAAAGAATCGGGAAATCCAGCTGCTCCTCGCTCGCCCCCAGCTTGTCGAACAGATCGAAGGTTTGGTCGATCACCCAATTGGGGCGCGCCCCGGGCCTGTCGATCTTGTTGATCACCACGATGGGCCTAAGCCCTTGGGCCAAGGCTTTTTTGGTCACGAAGCGGGTTTGGGGCATCGGGCCTTCCTGCGCGTCGACCAGCAGCAAGACGCAATCGACCATGCCCAGCACGCGCTCGACCTCGCCGCCGAAGTCCGCGTGCCCCGGGGTGTCGACGATGTTGATCAGATAGCCGCCGTACTCGATGGCGGTGTTTTTGGCCAAAATCGTGATGCCGCGCTCTTTTTCCAAATCGTTGCTGTCCATGACGCGCTCCGCGACCTCTTGGTTGTCGCGGAAGGTGCCCGACTGGCGCAAAAGCTGGTCGACCAGCGTGGTTTTGCCGTGATCGACGTGGGCGATGATGGCGATGTTGCGAATCTTTTTTTCCATGGCGTTCTTCGTGTGTGGTTCGCAAGGCGAGCGGAGCCGCAAGCGCTGCGGGTCGCCTGCGCCTGATGCGCGATAGCAAAGTGGCGTATTGTACAACCGCGGCCCCAAGCGCCGAGCGGGCCCGCTTCGGCCGCCTTTCTTGGCGCAATCGGCGTTGCGCCGGGGGCGCAGCGCCGCGGCGCGCGCCGCCGGCGGGCAAAGACCGCCTGCCCAAAGCGCGCGCCCGGGCGCGCTTTGAAGGCGCGTTTGGGGCGCGGCGCCCGAAGGAAACCGGCGCAAAAGCCAAGCGGCAAGGCAAGGGCGCCGAAGCGCGGGATTCAAAGCGCCCGGCGCCGTTTGCGCGCCGTTCGCCCCGTTTCGGGCGGCTCGCCTTGGATGCGAAATGGCAAAGGAGTAAGCGAAAAAGTAGAAGGGCGTTTCTCGCAAGGGGACGGCCAGTCGCCGCGGCGCGGCGAAGCCGATGGGTCGGCGAAGAAGCGGGCGACGAGCCCTTGGACGCCGAAACCGGAAATGAAATGGGGTGGATGACAGGGATCGAACCTGCGACAACCGGAATCACAATCCGGGGCTCTACCAACTGAGCTACATCCACCATATGGCGACGCAACGCCGAATCGCCCGCGAAAAGCCCGCGGGCGGCCGCGTCGATTTGGCGCGATTTGGTGCGATCGGCAGGACTCGAACCTGTAACCCCCGGCTTAGAAGGCCGATGCTCTATCCGGTTGAGCTACGATCGCCAAGCCTTCCTGTCGAAAGGCGCCGAAAAATGGTGGTCGAGGCGGTGGGATTTGAACTCACGACCCCCTGAACCCGAATCAGGTGCGCTGACCGGACTGCGCTACGCCTCGACGAATGAAGCGCGGATTCTAGTCCGCGGTTTTGGGCTTGTCAAGCAAAGCGGGAATGATTTGCCCGCAAAGCGAAAAAAAAAAGGGCAAGCGGCAACAAAAGCGCATCAGAAACCGGCGTTGAGCAAGAGCGAAAAAAAAACGCCGAAACGGCGTTTTTGAAGAATTGGTCGAGGCGGCGGGATTTGAACTCGCGACCCTCTGCTCCCAAAGCAGATGCGCTACCGGACTGCGCTACGCCTCGAAAAGAAGCCGACGCTTTGCGTCATCGCGACGGCCAAGAAACGCGGATTATACGGCCTTTTTTTGAAAAATGAAAAGCAGTGGAATGAGAAAGCCCGGAAAAAAACCGGGAAATAAGGAAAGCCGGGAGGGGGAGTCAAATAAAAAGGGGCGTCAAAGCGCGCGTCGGTTGGCTGCGCTTGCGCTGCGGGGCAATGCGATTGGAACGGCGGCTTGCGGCGCCGAACGTTGGCGGTTGAGCGTTTTGGGGAGAGTCGGCGCCGTTTTCAGGCCGCCCGGCAAAGAGAGCGGGGGCTTTCGAGCGGGGCAATTCAAGCCCCTGCGCAAACGCCTTTGGCCGCAGAAGCGAAGGCGGCTTGGGCGTCGGGCGCGTTATAATTCGGCGCATCGCCGGCCTTGCGCCGAGGCGGCTCGGGCGCGGGTTTGGGGCGCAGGGCCGCTTGGGGAAACGCGATGGCTTCGACCGAGGAAATGCGGCTGGACAAGTGGCTGTGGGCCGCCCGGTTTTACAAGACGCGCGCTTTGGCGCAAAAAAACATTGAGCTTGGCCGGGTCAAGCTCAACGGCCGCGAGCCCAAGCGCTCGGCGGGCGTGCGGACGGGCGATGTTCTGGAGCTGAGGATCAACGCCCTTCCCTACGAGATCACGGTGGCGGGCTTGAATCCGCAACGGCGCGGCGCCGCCGAGGCTCGGGCGCTGTACGTCGAAACCCCCGAGTCGGCCGCGCGGCGCGAGGCGGCGCGCTTGGCGATCAAAGCCTCGCGCATCGAGACGGATTACAAGTTCGGCAAGCCCACGAAAAAGGATCGCCGCGAGATCGAGGCGTTCAAAAACACTTGGCGCTAGCGCCGCAAACGGCGCCGCGCCGGCCAAGCCGCAGGGCGATGGCTTGCGGCGGCGAGGAGCACAAAACATGCGACATATCCGTGACATCGTCGTGGTCGGGGCCGGCCCCGCGGGGCTGTGTTTCGCCCGCGCGCTGGACGGCTCGGATCTGACCGTCGCCGCGGTCGAAAAAAGCCCCGCGGAGGTCTTGGCCAACCCGCCCTTCGACGCGAGGGAAATCGCCTTGACCCATCCCTCTCGGCGCCTGTTGTCGGAGTTGGGCGTGTGGGATTTGATTCCCGACGAGGAAAAATACCGTTTGCGCGACGCCGACGTGTACGACGGCATGTCCGACTTCAAGCTGCATTTCCCCCAGCCGCGCAAAGCGTTGGGCGAGGAAACGGATCGTTTGGGCTATTTGGCGCCCAACCATCTGATCCGCAAGGCCGCCTATGAGGCCGTCAAGGATCAGCGCGCGTTTGATCTGATGGCGGGCAGGGAAGTGGTGGGCCTAAGCTTCACGGATCGCTCCGTCGTGGCCAAGCTCGACGACGGCGATGAAATCGAGGCGTCTTTGCTGGTGTGCGCCGACAGCCGCTTTTCCAAAACGCGCCAGATGGCGGGCATTCCCGCCGACACGCACCAGTTCGGCCGCACGGTCGTGTGCTTTCGGGCCAAGCATGAGCTGGCCAACGAAAGCACGGCCAACGAGTGCTTCCACTACGGCCGCACCTTGGCGATTTTGCCTTTGAGCGAGCATCTTTCGAGCATGGTCGTGACCATGGATTCGGATCGGATCGGCAAGCTGTTGGCCATGAACGACGAGCAGCTCGCCCAAGACATTTACGCCGAGACGAAAGGACGTTTGGGCAAGATTGAGATCGCGAGCGAGCGCTGCGTGTACCCGCTGGTCGGCGTTCACGCCCGGCGCTTCTACGGCCGCCGCGTCGCCTTGATCGGCGACGCGGCCGTGGGCATGCATCCCGTCACGGCCCACGGCTTCAACCTGGGGCTGATGAGCGTGGGCAGCCTCTCGCGGCTGGTCAGGCGCGAGCGCAAGATGGGCCGCGACGTCGGCTCCGCCTCCATGTTGGCGAAATACAACGTCAGGCACATGGCGCGCACCCGCCCGCTTTACCACGGCACGAACTTCGTCGTCAAACTGTTCACCGACGAGCGCGCCCCGGCCAAGGCGATGCGCCGCGCGGTGCTGCGGGCGAGCAACGTCTGCCCTCCGGTCAAGGCGATCATTTCCAAGCAGCTCACGGGTTAGCCGTCATTCGCTTCGACCGATTGGAAACAAAAAACCTCGCCCTGCGAGGTTTTTTGTTTGCGATTTTTTTGTTTGCTTGCCAATTTTTTTTCCTTCGCCGCGCCTGCGGCGCATCGGCCGGCGCCCGCGCGGTCTCGCCGCGGCTTCAGCGGCTCCCCATAAACAAAATTTCAAGCAGATTGAAATAGGCGTCGCTCAAAGCGCCGAGCTCCGCGATGGAGACTTGCTCGTCGATTTGGTGGATGCGGTCGTTGCGCGTCCCCAGCTCGATCAGCTCGTCGGCCATGTCCTTGACGAAGCGCCCATCCGACGTGCCGCCGCCCGTGTCGAGCTTGGCTTTCGCGCCCATGCTGCGCTCGATGGCCGAAAGCGCCGCCCGCGTGAGCCGGCCCGGAGCCGTGACGAAGGGTTTGCCCGACAGCCGCCACGAAAACTCAACCTCGGCGCCGCAGTTTTGGAAAGCATCCTCGACCGCCTTTTTGAGCCCGTCCTCGCTTTGGGCGGCGCCGAAGCGGAAGTTGAAACGCGCCTCCATGGTCGCCGGGATGACGTTCGAGGCGCCGGTTCCGGCTTTGATTTCGGTGATCTGGAAAGACGTGGGGGAAAAATTGGCGTCGCCCTCGTCGAAGACCGTCGCGCACAGTTTGGCCAAAGGCGCCATGCCCCGATGGATGGGGTTGTTCGCCAAATGCGGGTAGGCCACGTGGCCTTGCTTGCCGATGATTTTTGCGCTGCCCAACAGCGATCCGCGCCGGCCGTTTTTGACGACGTCGCCGGGCGTTTGTCCGCAGGTGGGCTCCCCCACGAGACACCAATCGGCTCGCTCGCCTCGCTCGATCAGGGCGCGGACGGTCGGCGCCGTGCCGTCGAATCCGTCTCCCTCTTCGTCGGATGTGAGCAGCAAGGCGACGCTGCCCGGAGCCTTCGGGTGGGTTTGGGCAAAGCGGGCCGCCGCGACGCAAAAGCAAGCCAAGCCGGATTTCATGTCTTGCGCGCCGCGGCCGCGCAAGACGTCGCCGTCGACGGTCGGCTCGAACGGCGGGCTGGCCCACGCGCTTTCGTCCCCGGGCGGAACCACGTCGGTGTGGCCCGCGAAGACAAAAAGGGGCCGGGAGTTCCCGCGGCGCAGCCAACTGTTGGTCGTTTCGCCCCGGTCGAAGCGCTCCCGCGCAAAGCCAAATGGGCGCAGGTAGGCCTCCACGACGTCTTGGCAGCCCGCGTCCTGGGGCGTGATCGACCGCCGCGAGATCAATTCGCGCAGCAGCGCCAGCGTCTGCTCCGCGCTTGCGCCGGCGCCGCGATCGGGGCCCAATCCGGGCCGCCTGTCGCATGCGCCTTGGCCTTCGTTGCCTTCGTTGCCTTTTTTTCCTTCTTGGCCGTTTGGGCCGCTGTTGCGTTGTTCTTTTTGCATGAGATTGTCTTTGGGTGTGTTTGCGAGGCGCGGATCAAGCAAGGGCCGCGAAGCGCGCGGCGCCTTGGGCGTTTTGACCCGGGAAGCATCGCATTTTTGGTTGAATCGTCAAATTATTGGGGCGCGTTGGCCCATATGGCCCGCTCTAGCGCGAAGCGAGGCGGCATGGGGCTCGCCTGCGGCCTGACGCCTCAAGCTTCCGGGCGCTCGGGAGTGAACCCGGTCTTGGGCAACCGGCGGGCGAACCGACAGCGAAGATCCGAGTCATTGTCCATGCGCGCAATGAAACGACGCAAAACGGCGCCGGGGCGGCCGACCAACCGGCCGACGCCGATTCAATGCGCGCGGGTTCGCATAGCAAGCCGGCATGACATTGAGGCAAGAGCGCAACATGGCCGTTCGCCGGACAAAGGGATGACGGCTCAACGATCGGCCGGCGCTTTGATTGGCGGGGTAATCCGCCGCCCTGTCCCAATGCAAGGCAAGAACCCATGAACCGCCGATTCGCATGCATTCGCCCCGGGCGCTTGGCGCCAAACGCCGTTCAACGTCTTTGAAGCCGTTCAATGCGTTTCAAAAGATCGCAAGGCGCGGGCAATCTCGACAAATTTCGACAAGATATTCCCCATCCGCCGCAATGTCCGGCCCCATTGCGGCCACGCCCGCGCGCTTGGTTCAATTTGTCGCTTTGATGCGGCTGCCTTGAGCGCCGACAGAGAAAAACGGCGCTCAACGGTCGATCCCGGGTCAAGCATGCGCGGGCAATTGCGACCGGCCTTGGCCGAAAGATCCCAAGGTTAGCCGCAACGCCTTGTTCCAAATGAATTTCGGCCGTTGAGTCGGTTTTGGGCGCGAAAAGTTAACCTGCGGCGCAATGGTACAATGTTTGGAGCAGGCGGATTGTTCTTTCACAATTTTGGCATTTCGGAAATCGCGGAGGCGGCGTCTCCCGAATCGTCCGCGTCGCGCTTTTTTGGGCTCCGACAGCATGTATTTGACTCAGCAAACCGATTATGCCTTGCGCGTGTTGATGTATTTGGCGATCAATAAGGGCCGCCAGGTCAACATTGGCTTGATCGCCCGCGCTTACGGCATTTCCCACAGCAACTTGATGAAGGTTGTGACCAAGCTCACGAAGACCGGCTGCGTATGCAGCACCAGAGGAAAAAACGGCGGGTTGGTTTTGGGCAAGGACCCTTCGGAAATTCGCATCGGCCAAATCGTCAAAAGTTTGGAAGACGTGCGCATGGTTTCTTGCATCGACCCCGGGGGCCGGCATTGCATTATTTATGGCTCGTGCCGTTTGGGAGGGATTTTCGAGGCCGCCTTGGAGTCTTTTTTCGCCAAGCTCGACGAATACACCTTAGCCGATTTGGCGGCGCCCAATCGGGGGTTGGAGCTTTTGGACGAGACCAGCGAGATTTTCAAGCGCATGCGCGAGGCCGAGTCGGCGCGCAAAGGCTGAAGCGCAATGCGCCCGCCAAGGCGGCGCGCGAGGCGGCCTGTCAAATCGACAAAGCGCGGGGCTCCCCGCGCTTTGTTTTTTTTCCCCCCCCATCGCCGCTTCGCCCGCGGTTTCCGATCGTTTGGCGTTTGCGGCGGGATGGAGGGGCGAATGCCCAACGGCGTTGCCCCGCAAGCTTATTTTTTGGCCGGCAGATGCAAAATCGCCTCAGCCTCGACCATGGCGCCTTTGGGCAGGGCGCTGACCTGCACCG
>CAJPTP010000012.1 GCA_905373555.1 uncultured Francisella sp.
ATATTACCCTATGATTTCATTTCGTTTTTGCGATATCAACACTTCTCGCATACTTCCCCTTCCTCTTTTTCCTCTTTTTCCTCTTTGGCCTTAGCGCAGCCTCGCCCGCCGCTTCCCGATCTTTGCCCGCGCGGCCTCGGCGCCCAAGCGCGACGGGCGCCATGATAAAATAACCGACGGCGTTGGCCTTGCGCAGCGAGCTTGGCTTGGCCCAAGCAATGCGCAAAGCAACAAACGAAACCTCAACATCCGCGGGCGCGCCGCCGCGCCCGCTTCCGCTTTTTTCCCCTTCCGCCCACCCGGCCCGAATTTCCGAGGCCCGCATCGGATGCTTTCGCATGAACGACAACCCGCGCCAACCCGTCATCGCCAAGGAAGGTTGGCCTTTCATCGGCGCCTCGGTCGCTTTGATGGCTTTGTTTTTGGCGATCAGCGTTTATCTGGGGCTATTCGGCGTTTTGCTTGTCGCCTTCGTCACCCAGTTTTTCCGCGACCCCATCCGCGAGAGGGGGTCGGACGACCCGCGCGCGGTTTTGTCGGCGGCCGACGGGCGCATCGTCGCGATCGAGGAAACGGTCGATCCCTTCCGCGAGGAGCCCGCGATCAAAATCTCGGTGTTCATGAACGTGTTCAACGTGCACTCCAACAAGTCGCCCTGCTCGGGCGCGGTGGAGGAGGCGCGCTACATTCCGGGCCGGTTTCTCAACGCCGCGCTGGAAAAATCCAGCGTCGAGAACGAGCGCAACGCCGTGCTGCTGCGCACCGACTCCGGCCACAAGGTGACCTTCGTGCAGATCGCGGGCTTGGTCGCCCGGCGCATCGTGTGCTACGCGCGCAAGGATGACCGGCTCAAGGCGGGCGAACGCTACGGCCTGATTCGCTTCGGCTCGCGCGTCGACCACTACGTTCCCGTCGGCTCCGACGTTCAAGTCGCGATCGGCGACAAAGTCAAAGGCGTGGAAACGGTGCTGGCGATGCTGCCCAAAACCGCCAGGGGCGCGGGAGCGGAAAGCGTTCCCTGCGAAGCGATCGAAAACGGGGCCCAAAACGGCGCCGAGGGGGGCGAATCGGGCCCGGATTCGGCGGCGCAAGGCGACCCGGCGGCGCGGGGCGAGGCCGCTTCGGCCGGCGCGCGCGGCGCCCAAGACTGAAGCGCGCGGCGCGCGGCGCGCCCAAGCGCGCAAGACGAAGAGCCGAAGAGCCCCCAGCCTTCGGCTTTTTTTGAGGCCCGAGGTTTTGCGAGACGCTCCGAACCCCGGCGCTTTGCGGGGGCGTTTTTATCCCATAATATGAGGCCGCGATCGGCGCGCGAGCGCGCCAAGGAGGCTGAAGCGCATGGCCCACTCCGGGTTCCAATTTGACGAAAAAGAGCAAACGCAAGAGCGCGTCTTGCTCGTGTCCGCGGATTTTCCGTCCCAAAACCGGGGCGGAGACGATTTCAAACGCTACGTGGAGGAATGCCGCGGCCTGATCGAGGCGGCGGGGGGAAAAATCGCGAGCTCGATGGAGTGCAAGCGCGCCAAGCCCGACCCCGCCTTTTTCGTGGGCTCGGGCAAGGCCGAGGAGATCAAGGCCAAATGCCAAGAGCTCGGGGTCGACCTGATTGTCGTCAACCACGAGCTTAGCCCCTCGCAGCAAAGAAACATCGAAAAGCTGTGCGACACGCGCGCGATCGACCGGGTGGGCCTGATCTTGGCGATTTTCGCCTCCAGGGCGCGCACGCAGGAGGGCAAGATCCAAGTCGAGCTGGCGCAGCTGCAATACCTGCAAACCAGGCTTGTGCGGGCGTGGAGCCATCTGCAAAGCCAAACGGGCGGCATCGGGCTCAAAGGCCCGGGCGAGACGCAGCTGGAAACCGACAGGCGCATCATCTCCAAGAAGATCGACTTTCTCAAGGGCAAGCTCAAGGAAATCAAAAAGCGGCGCAAGACGCAGCGCAAGAGCCGGCTTCAAGGCGGCGACCCGATCGTGGCGCTGGTGGGCTACACCAACGCGGGCAAGTCGACCTTGTTCAACCGGCTCACCAAATCCAAGGTGTTTGTCAAAGACCAAGTCTTCGCGACGCTGGACACCACGGCCCGCAAGCTGTGGCTCGGCCCCGGGCGCTCGATCGCCCTCACCGACACCGTGGGCTTTATCCGCAACCTGCCCACCGCCTTGGTCGCGGCGTTTTCGGCGACCTTGGAGGAAAGCCGCTACGCCGATTTGCTGCTGCATGTGGTCGACTCGTCGCACCCCGCCTACGAAGGGCAGATGGAGGACGTCGAGGCGACCCTGCGCGAGATCAAGGCCGACGACATCCCCTCGCTCACGGTGTACAACAAGATCGATTTGAGCGACGACCCGGAGCCCGCGGCGCTGCGCGACCCCGACGGGGCCATCCGGGCCGTGCGCTGCTCGGCCGCGACGGGCGCGGGGCTGGATTTGCTGCGCGGCGCCATTTGCGAGGCGCTGGATCGGTGGCCCGCCAAGCCGCGCAGCGACGAAAAAGGCGAGCCCTCTCCGTGGGAGCCGCTGGAGCCGGAAGGCGGCGAAGGCGGAGCCGACGCCGACGGCTTGGGCGAGCGGCGCGGGTTTGAGGGCCGAAGCGGCCGCGGCCCGGGCTTCGAGGCCGACGACCCCCGCGCCCAAGCCGAACTCGCCGGCGACGAAGGCGGCCGCGAAGACTCGGTCGGCGAAGCGAGCGACGGCGGCGACGGCGGCGGCGATCCCGCGCGCCGAGAATAGCCCCGGCGGCGCCAAGCTCGCGCGCGGGCCCAAGCCGCATTAAAATCAGACGGCGCCCGGCGCGCCATCGCGCCCAAGCGCCGACCCTCACCGGACAAGGCAAGACATGGAACAGCGACATACCCCATCGCCCAATCGGCCCAAGCTTGCGGGCGAGGTTTCCGACGCGAGGCGCCGCTTCGCGATCGCCGCCCGCGCGGCGGCGAAGCCCAACCGATTCAAAAACGGCGGGAAAAGTTTGAGCCCGGGGCGAAGAAACGCGGCCAGCTCCCTCGCGGCCAAAGGCGAGGCGCTGCGACGCGGCGCCTCGGCCTCGGAGTCGGAGTCGTCGGCCGAGACGGCGGCGGAGCGCCGGCGGCGGATCCGCCAAAACAGCATCTACCTGCTGCCCAACTCCTTCACCATCGCCAGCCTGCTGATGGGGTTTTTCGCGATCACGCAAGCCTTCAACGGCTATTACGTGAAAGCCGCGTTTTTGATCTTCGTCTCGATGGCCTTGGATGGGATGGATGGGCGCGTGGCGCGGCTGACCAACTCGCAAAGCTCATTCGGCGAGCAGCTCGACAGCCTCGCCGACATGGTGGCCTTCGGCGTCGCCCCCGCGTTGGTGGCGTACATGTGGCAATTGAGCGGCTTGGGCAAGGTCGGCTACGCCGTCGCCTTCGTCTACTGCGCCTGCACCGCGCTGCGCCTGGCGCTGTTCAACACGCTCATCGGCAAGGTGCCCAAAAAATGGTTCATCGGCGTGCCCAGCCCCACCGCGGCGGGGCTGATCGCCAGCTTCATTTTCGTGTCGCGCCGCTATGAGCTGCAAAACGCCGACGTTTTGGCGCTGTTCGTGACGCTCTTCGCGGGCGTCTCGATGATCGCCCACGTCAAGTTTTACAGCTTCAAGGACATCGGGCCGCTCAAAACCGTGTCCTTCGCCGTCATCGTTTTGGCCGCGATCGCGCTGCTGGCCGTCACCATCGCCCCCAGCCTGCTGATCTTCTCGCTGTTTTTCGTCTACTCCCTGTCGGGCTACGCGCGCTGGCTGTATTTGTGGCAAAAGCTCGGCCGCCGGCCCACCATCGCCGATTGACGGCGGTCGGATCCTTGGGCGCGGCGGGGTTTGCCCCGGGGTTTTGCGGCGCAACACAAATCGGCGCCGCCCGGTTTTCCCCCGGGCTATCCTTGGGCCCGGCCGAAGATCCGGATCGCGCGCGGCCGGAGGGCTCGGCCTTGAAAAGGGCCTCGGCGGCGACGCAAAGCCGCCCCTAAACTTTTTTATATCATAGCGATATGCTATATTAGCCCGCTTTGCGGGCGAACCCCGCGTTCGGCATTCCCCCGCTTTCAGCGCCCCACGAGAAGTCCGCCAATGCAGCTGATTTCACTTGAATTCGCGTACCTGTTCGTCGTCTTTTTGGCCGTGTATTGGCTGCTGCGGCCGGCGCCCAAGGCCCAAAACGCTCTGATCCTCGCCGCCTCCTACGGCTTGGCCGCGTCGCTCAACCCTTGGTTCGCGGCTTTGATGGCCGCCTACGCCTTGGGCGTGTGGCTGCTGGGGTTGTGGCTTGCGCGGGAAAACTCGGGCAAATGGTCGATGGGGTTGAGCGTCATCTTGTCGCTCGCGCCCATGCTGGGCTTCAAGTACTACGAGTTCGCGCGCGAGGTGTTCGACGACCTGCTGCGCTTCGCGGGGCTGCAAAGCTTCCTGCCCGCGGCGGATCTGATCCTGCCCATCGGCCTGTCCTTTTACACGTTCAACGCGATCACCTACCTGGTCTCGTGCTTCAAGGGCGAGATCAAGCCCGCCAAGCCGTGGGAAATCGCGACGCACCTGTCTTTTTTCCCCATCCTCACCGCAGGCCCGATCACCCGCGCGGCCGACTTTTTGCCGCAGCTGCGCGCGCGGCGGCGCAACGTGCGCTCCTTCGAGACGATCGCCGTTCTGATCGCCTTGGCCTTGGTCAAGAAGGTGTGGCTGGCGAGCTACTTGGGCCAATATTGGACGGGGCCGATCTTCGACTCCCCCGAGCAGTTCAACTCCTTGGAGCTCATCGGCGGGCTGTACGCCTACGCCCTGCAGATCTATTTCGATTTCTCGGGCTACTCGGATTTGGCGATGGCCTTGGCGCTGTCGCTGGGCTTCGAGATCCCGCGCAACTTCGACAACCCTTATTTCGCCCGCAACCTCAAGCAGTTTTGGGGCCGCTGGCACATCTCCCTGTCCACTTGGATCCGGGACTACATTTACATTCCCCTCGGCGGCAACCGCAAAGGCTTCGCCCGCGCCCAGCTGTACACGATGATCGGCATGGTCGCGTCGGGCGCGTGGCATAACCCGGGATGGAACTTTCTGCTGTGGGGCGTCTTCCACGGCGCGGCCGTCATGGTCGTGAACGTTTGGGCGAAGGCCACCGGCAAGCGCGAGCTGCCGCTGTGGCTCGCGCGGTTTTTGACCTTCAACTGCGTTTGCTTCGCCTGGCTGCTGTTCAACTGCAAGACCATGGCCGAAACGCGCGGCTACCTCGCGGCCTTGGCGGCGAATTGGACAAGCGTCCCGGTCACCACCCCCGTGTTTGGCCTGTTCGCCCTGCTCTTGGCCGCCTCGCTTTTGGGCGATCGGTGGAGGGCGCTGCCCCAAAAGATGACCGACGGCGCGCAAAGGCTGCCCTTCGCCGCCCAGACGCTGGCCATGGCGCTGTTCGCCATCGTCGTTGTGGTTTTGTCCCCGTCGGGAATACCGAATTTCATCTATGCGAATTTCTGAACACCTGCCCGCGCCGTCCGGCGCGGCGCGGCGCAAAACCGTCGCGTCGCTCGCGGCGGTCGCCCTCGCCTGCGCTTGGTTTTTCCAAGATTCGATCAACCAGTACTGGCTGCAAACCTACCACGAGGAAAGCCCCCTGCAGGGGCTGTCTTCCGTCTCCGCGTGGGCGACGGGCGCCCGCGCCAAAACGTGGGCCGACGACGCGGCGCAAAGCGCCCGCGCCGCCTTGCGCTCCCCGTTCGACAAACTGGGGGGCGCCTACAACGCCTTGGCCGTCAACGAGAGCGCCCTCGGCGCCGAGGGCGCCGAGGCCGGTTTGGCGACGGGCGAGGAAACGGGCTTTGAAATCGGGCGAAACGACGCGAGCCCCGGATCCGACGGCGAGGAAACCGAAACTTGGGCGGCGGACGGCCCCGCCGACGGCGCCGACGCAAAGGGCGCCTTGCAAACGGCCGACGCGGGCTTGCCCAACGAACCCGAGGCGACGGAACAATCGAAGGCGGCGGCTTTGGCGGCCCAAGATGCGGGCTTGGGCGGGAACGCGGGCGAAAAAACAGCCGACGGCCCCATCGCCTCGAGCAAGGCCGGCCCCAACGCCGAAGGCAAACTTGCGGCGGGAACGGCCGGCAATTGGGCGAAGCTGTGGGATCTGCCGCCCGATCTGCCTTTCGGCGTGGACAAAGACGCGTATTACGACGAGCTCAAGGGCGAGAAGTCTTGGACTTTGGCCAAAGCGGCCCGGGCGGCCGCCGCGGCTGAAAGCGGCGTCGTTTTGGGCAGCGGGGTCGCCTCCTCGTCGGGCGGCGCGTCGCTGTCGGCCGCAAGCGCCGCGGCCAAGCTCGCGGCGGCGGGCGCGGGCGCGGACGGCGACGAGCCGGATGGCGCGGACGCGGGCGCGTCCGGCAAAAAGGGCGGCAAGAAAGCCGCCGGGGCGAAAGCCAAGAGCGATTCGCGCTCGACGGCCGCCAAAAACGGGGGACTTTCGGTCGAGGCGGGCCGCAAAGGGCTGCGCAACGGCGCGGGCGAGCTGGAGCTGCGCCCGGGCGACGAGGTCTTTTTCGTGGGCGATTCGCTGATGCAAGGCGTCGCCCCGCACGCCCAAAGGGCGCTGTCGCAAAAATGGAAGATCAAGTCCGTCAACCTCAGCAAGCAAAGCACGGGCCTGACCTACCCGTCGTTCTTCGATTGGCCCGCGACCGCCAGGCGGACGTTGGACGCCAACCCCAACATCAAGCACATCGTGGTGTTTTTGGGCGCGAACGACCCTTGGGACATGCGCGACCGCAAGTCGGGCAAGATGATCCCCTTCAAGTCGGACAAATGGAACGCGGTGTATCTGGCGCGCATCAAGTCCATCGCGATGGACGCCCATCGCCGCGGCGTCTCCGTGACTTGGCTGCAGGCGCCCAACATGCGCCGCGACAAGCTCAACGACGGGGTGCAATACCTCAACGCGCTGTACGCCGCCGCCATGCGCCAATCGGGCGAGCGCTACGTGCTGACCAACGATTTGCTGGGAATGGGCTCAGGCGCGTCTTTCGTCTCATCCGACAACAAGGGCAAAGGCGGGGCGCCAAGGCGCCTGCGCACGGCCGACGGCGTGCATTTCACCATCACGGGGCAAAAGCTGCTGGCCAACCGAATCCTAAGCTACTTCTCCTTCATCCCGCCGAAAAAGGACGGCGAGGGCGAAAAGCAAACCATGCTCGCGGCCAACGGCGATCCCGCCGGGGTCGACGTCGGCGAATCGGGCGCCGCCCGCCCCAAGGCCAAGCCCAAGGACAACGCTAAGGTTCAAGCCAAGGCTCAAGCCAAGAGCCCGGATCAGCCCAAGACCGCGGACGCGGGCGCCGGCGACGCCCCGAATTTGGCCAAGGCGCAAAGAATTGAGCCCCAAGCGGCGGACTTGGCGGAAACGGAAGGCGCGGGCCGCGCGTTGGGCCCAAGCGCCCGGGGCCAAGACGAAGCGCGCGAAGCGAAGATCGCCCGCAGCGGGGATGAAATGAGCCAAGGCGGCGCAGCATCGGCGCGCTCCGGCGGCGACGACTGGGCGGAGGGAAGAACCGTCACGGCCCAAGAGCTCGCAGCCGAATCGAGAAACCGCGGCGTGGCCAAAGCCCGCGCCTTGGCAAACGAAAGCGCCCCATCGCGCCCCATGGCGCGCCCCGCCCCGATCAAGTCGCTGGTTCAGGCGCGAGCCGAAAAAGAGGCGCGCGAGGCGCAAGCGGCGGGATCGGCGGGCGGCGAAGGTTGGAAGCCCGCGCCCTTGGGGCAGACGGGATCATCCGGCCGCGCGGCCCCGGCGCGCCCCATGGGCTCCATGGGTTCTATGGGATCAATGGGTTCCGCGGGATCGATGGGATCGATGGGATCGATGGGATCGATGGGCTCGATGGGATCAACGGGATCCGGAGCCATGGGCGCGCCGCGGCGGGAAGGCGCGGGAGCGGCCTCAAAAGCGGGGCGGAGCATGGGATCCATGGATGAGCGGGAACCCCGGGCGGCCCCGGCCGGCGCCTCTTTGGGCTCGATGGGATCGCCGTAGGCGCAAAAGAGGGCCCCGACCCGGCCCGGGCCGACCCGGCCCCGCTTCAGCTCCTTTTTTTTCTTTGTTCTTGGGGCAAGCGCGCGGCGCTTGCCCCGCGTTTTCAGGCCCGGCCCGCCTCATTTATTTTGCACAGCTATGATTTCAAAACTTCGACACATCGCCCTCGCGGCTTGCGCCGCTTGGCTTGGCGCCGCCGCATGGGCGCAGCCCTCGGCGGATTTTGCGCGGGAGATTGAGCAAGGGGCGCAGGCTTTGATCCAAGCGATCGACGCGCAGCGCGCGCCAAGCGAGCGCGCCGACGAAGCTTGGGCCGCCAACATGCCCTTGGCCGCGAACGGCAAAGCCGGGGCCCAAGCCCGCTCCAAATCGAAAGCTCAGCCCAAGGCCAAAGCCAAGGCGCGCGGCCGCGCCGCCGCAAAAACCGGCGCCAAGGCCAAGGCCAAGGGCAGGGGCAAGGGCAAGCCCCAAGTCCGGGCCCAAGCCTCCGCCAAAACCCGGCCCCAAGCCCAATCGAAGGCCCGGGCCAAGGCCCCCGCGCAGCGCGCGCCAACTTGGGCTTCGAGCCCCGCGGCCCAATTTGCGGCCCAACGCGGCTCCAGCGCCCCCGCCGCATCCCCCGAAACGGCGGCGGAAGCGGTCGCGCATGCCTTGGGGGCCCGAGCGTTTGAGGCCCAAGCGGCGGAGGATGCAAGCGAAGGGATCGGCGCCGTTTACGAGACGGGCGAACCCGGAGCGCCGGGCGAAGCCGAAACGGTCGAGACGGAGAGCGGTTTGGCCGAGGGCGAGGCGTTTGCGCCGTCCCAAAACGCCGCTTGGGCCGGGCGCCCGGGCCCCTTGCCCGCGCCCGACGCCCCGCAAGGGTTCGCGGTGGCGGCGGGCCAAGGCGGCCCGGCGGGCTTCATGCCGCCTCGGCTGCCGCCCGAGATCGCGGCGGCCTTCCCGCCCGAAGGCCGAACCGCCCGGCCCGCGGCGCGCCCGGGGATGAGCCGACCCGCCCGGGATGACGCGGCCGGCCCCAAGCCGTTCAGCGCCGCGGCCGCGCCCATGACCTCGCAAAGGCTGTTCGACTACGGCGAAAGGAACAAGGCGCGCCTGCGCGACTTGCTGAGCCGCGCCCTGCGCGGGCAGAGCGTGTCGATTCGCATCGTGCAGTTCGGCGATTCGCACACGGCGGGCGAGTTTTTCACGCAGCGCGCGCGCGAGCGCCTGCAATCGATCTTCGGGGCGGGCAGCGTCGGGTGGATCCCCCCGGCCAAGGTGACCTACCAGCGCAATTCCTTGGCCGATTACGCCGCCGACGGCTGGTCGATGCTGTCGTCCAAGTCCGACTACGACCCCGATTTCCCCATGGGCGGCTACATCTCTTTCCCATCCCGGGACAACGCCTCGCTCAAGATTTCCCCCAAAAAGCCGATTCGCGGCCGGGTGCCGATCAAGGTTTTGGTTCGCCGCAGCGTCGATTTGGGCGCCCCTGTCGTTGTCGGGTCGGACGGGCAGAGAGCGTCGCTCAACGCGCCCGCCGACGGCCGGTGGCATATCGCCATGGCGATTTTGGCGACCCCCGTGACCTTTGTGGCCGACATGGCCAACCAATATCAGCTGGGCGGGGTGTGGATCGACGATGAAACCCGGGGCGTCTCGCTTTCTTCAGTCGGGCTCAACGGCGCCCAGCAAGTCGTGTGGGACAAATGGGGATCGGGCTGGATGACGCTGGATTTGGCCGAGTCGAGCCCCGACGCGATCTTCATCCAATACGGCACCAACGAGGCGTTCAACGACAGGCTCGACATCAACAAGGTTCGGCAAAGCTATCTCAACCGGGTGCGCCAACTGCGCCGGCTTCACCCGCGCGCCGCGATCGTGATCATCGGGGCGCCGGACAGCCTGCGGCGCAGCGGCCAAAACTCGATCCTGTGCTCCAACCACAGGCCTCGGATGCTGGACTACGTGAAGATGGCCGAGCGCAGCGTCGCGATCACCACCCGCTCGATTTACTGGGATTGGCAATCGGCCATGGGCGGCAAGTGCTCGATGGAAAACTGGCTCACCCAAGGGCTGGCGGCCAAGGATGGCGTGCACCTGTCCGAGGCGGGCTACAGAAAGTCGGCCGACTTGTTCGTCTCCGACCTGCTGGATTGGATGAGCTTCACGCCCAGGTGAGGGCCAAACCCCAAGCGCCGCCCGATCCGGCCCCAGGCGGCGCCCGGCCGCTTTTAAACCGTTCGCCCCCAACCGAATCCGAGTTCAATCGGATCGAAACGTTGTCAAGCGCTCTTGATCTTTGGACGCCCGGGCCCAAGGCGCCGACCGCGGCTTGAGGCTTGGATGGCGGATGATCCCCAACGGCGCGTTGAACGGCCGGCTTTGGCGCGCGGCCGGATCTTGCGGGGCATGCCGAAGCGCGCGCCGAGGACGAAACATGGGCACCGCCAAACCTCAACCGACCGAATCCACGAACGCGATTGTCCGCTCCGTCTTGTCCTTGGCGGCGACCTTGGCCGCATGCTCGTGGTTTTTCCAAGAATCGATCAACGAATATTGGCTGGTGGCCCGCCACACGGAAAGCCCCTTGGCGCGCCTCTCCGGCGTCGGCGCTTGGGAAACGGGGGCGCGCGCCAAGTCTTGGGCGGACGGGGCGGCGCAAAGCGCCTACTCCAAGGCGCAGTCGCTGTTCGACGCCGTCAACCTCGCCTACAACCGCCTCGCGGCCCCCGAGGCGTTGGCCGCCTTGGGGCAAGACGGCGAAGGCCCCGACGGGTTCAAAACGCAGGGCGGGATCCCCGGCTTGCCGCTGCCGGCAGGCGCCCCGATTGCCGACTCCCCCGACGCCTTGGGCCAAACTCGGGGCGAGGGCGAGGTCGAGGCCGGCCGCCCGGGCTCGGGCGAGAGCGCGGCCGCATGGGATTCGGGCGATCCCGCCGAAAACCCAAGCGATGACGGGGCCGATTCCGCCTTGGGGCGGCCCGCTTCGGCCTTGTCCGGTTTCGCCGCGCGGGAAGCCGGGGCGCTTGGCGAGGCGAATGCCGGCCAAGGCGTTTGGGCGATGTTCGACATTCCCCCCGACATGCCTTTGGCGATGGACGAAGACGCCTATTGGGCGGAGCTTAAGCGGCAAAACGTCGTTCTGCCCGACGCCCCGCGGCCCAAGGCGCAGCCCCGGGCGAACCGGCCCGCGGCCCAAGAGGGTCAAGGGATCCAAGGGGGCCCAGGCGATAAAGCAGACCCTCCGGCGCGCGCGCAGGCCAAGCGGGATGGCTGGATCGGCGAAGTCGACGACCCCGAATCGGCCACCCGCGTCATCCGCGGCGGACACAGCGTCGGCCAAGGCGAGATCAAGCTCGCGCCGGGCGAGCAAATCGCGTTCATCGGCGATTCGATGATGGAGGCGGCGGGATCGAACGCGCAAAAAATCTTGGCCAAGGAATGGAAGGTTCGCGCCGTCAACCTGGGCCGGCACAGCACGGGGCTGACCCGGCCGTCCTATTACGATTGGCCCGACGCGGCGCGCCGATACCTGGACTCGCATCCCCAAATCCGCCATGTTTTTGTGTTCATGGGCGCCAACGACCCTTGGAAGATGAGCGACCCGGAAACGGGCAAGCCGATCGATTTCGGCTCGGCGAAATGGAATGCGATCTATTTTGCGCGGGTCAAGGCCATGGCGCTGCATGCGCGCCGGCGCGGCTTGAGCCTGGTTTGGCTGCAAACGCCCAACATGCGCTCGAACAGGCTCAACGCCGGGGCGCATCTGCTCAACGCGCTGTACGCGACGGCGATGAAACAAACGGGCGGGATTTACGCCCTGACCAACGACGCCTTGGGCATGGCGGGCAGCGAGGCGTTCACGGCGATCGACAAAAAAGGCCCCGGCGGCGCGGAAAGGCTGCTGCGCAGCAAAGACGGCGTGCACTTCACCCAAGCGGGGCTCGACGAGCTGGCGGGCTTGATCGTCAGTTACCTGTCGATCAAGCCCGCCGAAGACGCGCCCGGCGCGGCGGCGCGCAAGCCCGCCTCTGACGCGCCGCGCCTGAGCGCGGGCTTGGGCGCCGAGCCCGGCGCGGGCGCCCCCAACCCCGTTCCCATCGTTTACGACTTGCCCGAATTTGGCAAAACGAACGGCACGGGCCGGGCGCCGGGCGGTTCGGGCGAAACGGCCGCCTCGCCGTCCGACAAGGCGGCGCGAAGCGGCGCCGACCGCTTCGCCAAGGCGCAAAGCGCGGTCCCCGCGCCGGGGGCGGGCGCGGGCGCGAAATCCGCAAGCGAACCCGCCGCGGCGGAAGACGGCGAGGATGCCGCCAAGAGCGCCCCGGCGGCCAACCCCACCAAGAGCGGCCAGCCCCGGATGGCGGCCGAGCCCCGGCTCGAACCCGGCGCCAAGGCGCCAGAGCCCAAAAAAGAAACCGCGGCGCCGACCCTCGAGCGCGCCTTGGGCGGCGCCGAAAGCGCGCCTTTGGCGGGCGCGCCCGCCGCGGCGACGGCGTCGGAGTCGCCCAATAAGCGGCCGTCGCCCAAGCACAAGGCAGCGCCGCGCGCTGCGGTTTCGCCGCCAAACGATTACGGCCGAGCCCCGAGCGGCCCGCGCGGGGCCTCAAGCGGCCAACCCGGATGGGGCGCCGGCGCCGCCAACCCCTATCGGGTTGACACCGCTCAACCTTGGGGCGCGCCGGCGAACCCGCCATCCGGCCCCAATTTCGCCCTGGCCCCGGCCCCCTTGCCCGAGCCGAGAGGCGACGCGCCGCAGCCGCAAAGCCCAAACCGCGGGCAGCGCGGCCCGGCGCCCTATGGGCCGGCGCCGAACGGTTTTGGCCCCAACGCGGGCGGATACCCCGCGCCCAACCGCGCCCCCGCGATCCCCGCGCCTCGCGGCCCGGAGGCGCCCTTCAATCCGGCCTACGGCGCGCAACCGAACGGGGCGCCTTTCGGGGCCCGCCGCCCCGGCGC
>CAJPTP010000013.1 GCA_905373555.1 uncultured Francisella sp.
GCGCAAGACGGCAGCCGGAGAAGAATTTGCGCCTTGATTTCATGGTGTTTTTTATATCGGCGCTTCTCGCGCGCTTTCCATTTTTTGTTTTTTTTTCGCTTTGTTTTCGGCGCGGCTCAAAGCGCGCGCGGCCGCAGCCCTCGGCCCGTTCGCCCTTGACGCCCAAGCGCCAGCCCAAAGTTGGTATAATCCCAAGGCGCCGCAAGCTTGGCGGCGCCCAATGCGCATGCGCGCGATATCGGGAGAGCCCATGAAAATCGCCTCGTTGGCCCGCGACTTTCTGACTTTGGCCGCGTTTTTCGCGGCCGCCACGGCTTGGGCGTACGATCCAAGCCGACCTTGGGAAGACGACGCCCCGGAGGGCTCCTCCTCGTTTTCCCCGGCTGCGAGCGACTTGGCCGGCCCCGAAGCCTCGGGCGGCGCGGCCGGGGGCGCGGATGGGACGGGCTTTCGGCCCGCCCTGTTCGACGTCCGCGAAAGCGCCAAGACGGTCGCGGAGGGCTCCGAGGCCGACGCCCAAGCCGCCGCGGATCAAGCGCCCTCGAGCTCCAAGGTCACCCGAGCCAAGATGGGCGTTGACGTCTTCTTCGGCGACGGGCGCGCGCCCGTGATCGAGTCGCAAGGCTTGAGCCGCGGCCAAGACGGCGAGGGGGCGCGGGACAAAATCGAAGGGGCGCTGAACCCCGCCCCGGGGGTTTATGCCGACGAACCCCGAGTCAAGAAGTATCGCTACGTGGATGGCCCGCTGACCAACCCGCAATCGCAGCTCGCGATTTTGGAGGGCGTGACCCCCAACGGGGTCAAGCTCACCAACAAGGGCTTGGACTGGCTGCAGGTTTTGACCTTGGGTTTGCTCAAGAAGGCCCAAACCTTCCCGATGTACGATTACGCGGCCTCAAACGCCGACGACAAACCGCTGAGCCTGCGCGAGCTCAAAGCCTACAAGGGCAAGCCCGTGGGCGTCGTGGTCGGCCCGGATGGGCGGATTTATCGCATGTGGCTTTTGAGCGACGCCCAAGTCTCGGAGCTCAAAATCAAGGCCGACAAGGCCAAAAAGGGCGAGCTGTACGTTCCCAAGCCCGTTATTCCCGAAATCAAAGCGGAGCCGCTTTAAGCTCGGGCGTTTGGCCAAGCCGGCTGTCGCCGGCTTTTTTTCGCTCAATTATTTGCGCCGCCTAAGTCGGCGCCGGGCGGCTTGAATCGCGCGGCGACCCGCGGATCGCCCCTCGCTCCCCCACACAGCGCGCCTTGGCCCGAGGGTCGGCCGGCGCGATCGCGGCCCGGCGTCTTCGGGCGGAATGACGGCATGATCGACAAGATTTACATCAAGACCTACGGCTGCCAGATGAACGACTACGACTCCGAGAAGCTGTTGGCCGTGATGGCCCGGCGCATGGGCAGCGTTCCCGTCGACGACCCTCAAGAGGCCGACGCGGTGGTGTTCAACACCTGCTCGGTGCGCGAGAAGGCGGCCGAGCGGATGTTCTCGGAGCTGGGGCGTTTCCAAGAGCTCAAGCAACGCCGGCCCGATTTGCTGATCGCCGTGGGCGGCTGCGTCGCCTCGCAGGAGGGCGGGCGCATCGTCAAGCGCGCCCCCTTCGTGGATGTGGTCTTTGGGCCGCAAACCCTGCACAGGCTGCCCGATTTGCTGCTCAAGAGACTGGAAACGGGCAAGCCGCAGGTCGACGTGAGCTTCCCCGAGATCGAGAAATTCGACCGCATCCCCGCCCACAAGGTGGCCAAGACTTCGGCCTGCGTCTCGATCATGGAGGGCTGCTCGAAGTATTGCACCTATTGCGTGGTGCCCTACACAAGGGGCGAGGAGTTTTCGCGGCCTTTGGCCGACGTCTTGGTCGAGGTCATGGATTTGGCCGCCCAAGGCGTGAAGGAAATCAACTTTCTGGGGCAAAACGTCAACGCCTACCGCGGCGTCGACCCCGACGGCGGGACTTGCGGCTTGGCGGATCTGCTGCGCATCGTCCATGCCATTCCCGAAATCGAGCGGCTGCGCTTCACCACCTCTCATCCGCGCGAGTTCACGCCCGCCCTGATCCAATGCTTCGCCGATTTGCCCAAGCTCTCGTCTTATCTGCATCTGCCCGCACAAAGCGGCTCGGATCGGGTGCTTGCGGCGATGAAGCGCGGCTACACGGCCTTGGAGTACAAATCGATCGCCCGCAAGCTGCGCCGGGCGCGGCCGAATCTGTGCTTGGCGTCCGATTTCATCGTGGGCTTTCCGGGCGAGACGGAGGAAGAGTTCGAGCGCACGCTGCAATTCGCGCGCGACGTCAAGTTCGACCTAAGCTACGTGTTCATCTACAGCCCCAGGCCCGGCACCCCCGCCGCCGACATGAAAGACGACACCCTCTACGAGGAGAAGCTGCGCCGGCTCAAAGCCCTCAACGCCGTGGTCGAGGAAGAGGGCCTGCGCATCAACAACGCGATGGTCGGCGCCGTGACCCGCTGCCTGGTCGAGGGCGTGTCCAAGCGCGACCCCGAGTTTTTGCAGGCGCGCAGCGACAACAACCGGGTGGTGAATTTCAAAGCCCCCATGGACATGATCGGCCGCATGGTTGATCTGCGCATCACCCAAGCCCGGGTTCACTCGCTCACGGGCGAATTGGCTTGAGGCGGCGCCCAAGCCGCTCAAGCCGCTCAAGCCGCCCAAGCGGGGCGCGGCCCGGATCGAAGCCGGCCGAACGGAGGAAACATGGCTTTCGGCGATCAGCCTGTCGCGGTTTTGCGCGAGCCCGCCCTTGTTCGTTGCGAGGATGGGGGCGAAGTTTGCGTTTTGGGCGCCTTGGCCCTCGGCGAGGCGGGGACGGAGCGGCTGGGGCGGGCTTTCGCCGCGATCGCCCCCAAGCTGCGCGTGGCGTGGCTGGAGGGCGATCTGGGCGCGGGCAAAACCGCCTTCGCCCGTTTCGCCTTGCGCGCCTTGGGCGCGCGCGGGTCGATCAAAAGCCCCACCTACACGATTTGCGAAACCTACGACACGAGCGCGGGCGCCGTCGCCCACATGGATCTGTACCGCTTCGAGGATCCATCCGAGTGGGAGGACGCCGGGCTGGATGACGAGACAAGCCGCTGCGCCCTGACGCTGATCGAGTGGCCGGACAAAGGGGCGGGGTTCGTTGCGCATCCCGACGCGCGCGTCGTTTTGGCGCGCCCGACGGCCCAAGACCTCCGCTTGGCGCTGGGCGATGCCGATTCCCAAGCCGCCGTCGGCTTCGGCGCCGGCGCCGGCGCCGACGATCTGCGCGCGGCGACCTTCTTTTTCGCCGATCCCGAGGCGGCGCGCGAGTTCAGGGGGCGCTGGGGATGAACCGCCGGGAATTCGCCGTTTTGCTTTCGGCCCAGGCCGCCGCGTCGGCGTGGGGGCTATTCCCTCCCGCCGCCCAAGCTCGCTCGGCGGCGCGTCACGGGCTTGGGCCCGGCCCGGGGCCAAGCGGCCGCGGCGCGGGCTTCGCGACCGTTTTCGGCGCCCGCGTGTGGCCCTCGGAGCAGTACACGCGCGTGACCTTGGAAACCGATCGGCCCGCCCGCTACGGCTATTACTTTTCGGATCGGCCCAAAGCCTTGGTGCTGGATTTGCTTGGCGCCCGCATGGACGCCTCGATGGCGCGGCTCGACGGCCGCGGCTTTCCCGACAACCCGTTTTTCGGGGCGGTGCGCATCTTCCCTTTGGGGCCGGATTCGGTGCGCTTCGCCTTTGAGCTCAAAGGCCCGACCAACCCCAAGATTTTCGCTCTGCCGCCCGCCGGGCCTTACCGCGATCGCTTGGTGGTCGACTTCTTCCCCGCCTACACCCAAAGCTTCGACAACCCCTACGACGCCATCAACAGCCGCGACGCCGCCGAGCGCATCGCCGAGGCCGGCCAAGCGGCATCGGGGGGCGCGCCCGACCCGCGCGAGATGCAAAAGGCTTTGGCTCGGCTGTTCAATCGCAAGGACGGCGCCGGCGCCGGCGGCAATGGCGCCCGCCTCAAGCCTTTTGCCGATCCGGCCCGGCAAGAGGCGAAAGCGGCCGCGGGGGCGACGGCGGGGGCCGCCGCCGCGGCGTCCGGCCGCGCGCCGCGCGGATCGAAGAAAAAAGGCAAGCCGGTCGTGATCGTGGATCCCGGCCACGGCGGCGAGGATCCCGGCGCGATCGGCCCGACGGGCCTGCGCGAAAAAGACGTGACCTTGGCCATCGGGCATTTGGCCAAAAAAAAGCTGGAGGCCAAGGGCTATAAGGTCTATATGACGCGCTCGACCGACATCGGCGTGCCCGTGCGCACGCGCGCCCGCAAGTTTCGCGGCTTGGGCGCCGACATGTTCGTCAGCGTCCACGCCGACGCCTTCACCATGCCCGAGGCCCGGGGCAGCAGCGTGTTCGTTTTGGGCAAGGAGCGCGCCCGCGACGTGTACGCCAAGTACATCGCCGACACCCAAAACTACGCCGACAAGGTCTTGGGCGTGATGGGCATGAGCGCCGACAACTCCAAGGCCGTCAACGCCTTCATCTTGAGCGTCACCCAAAAAACCACGCTGGGCCAAAGCGTCGAGGTTGCCAAGGAAATCATCGCGCGGCTGGGAGGGGTCAACTCGCTGCACTCCGCCGATCCCGTGCGAGCGAGCTTGGCGGTGCTGACGTCGCCCGACATTCCCTCGGTTTTGGTCGAGTCGGCCTTCATCAGCAACCCGGGCGAGGAGAAAAAGCTGCGCGGCCCAACCTTCCGCGCCCAAGTCGCGGACTCCATTGCCGACGGCGTGGACGCCTACTTCAAAAAAAGAGTTTGAGGCCCCGCCGGCGACGATCGCGCCGCCTGCGGTCAAAAAAAGCCGACCTCGGTCGGCTTTTTTCATGCCCGGCGGCGCGTCATTTGGCCGCGGGCGCCTTGGCGGCTTTGTTTTTGTAGGCGGCCATTTCTTGCCTGAACTCGGCGTCGGCCTCCTCGAAGCGCAGGACGATCTCGCGCTTGGGCGGCGAGGTGAGCAGCGACACGGCCACGCAGGCGACGAAACCCAGAATGAAGCCCGGCAGAATCTCGTACAGATCGCTGCCCGTGACGGGCTTCCACAGCGCCGAGGTGAGCGCGCCCGTGACCATGCCGGCCAAGGCGCCCGAGTAGTTCGCGCGCTTCCAGTACACCGACAGCAGCACAAGCGGGCCGAAGGCCGCCCCGAAGCCGCCCCAGGCGTACTCGACCAGATCCAAAATGGAGCTGTCGGGGTTGGAGGCGATCAAAATCGCGATCACGGCGACGCACAGCACCATGATGCGGCCGACCCACACGAGCTCCGAGGAGGGGGCGTTGGGGCGCAAAAAGCCCTTGTAGAAGTCCTGCGTGATGGCGCTGGAGCTCACAAGCAGCTGGCAAGACAGCGTGCTCATGATCGCCGCGAAAATCGCGGAGATGATGACGCCCGCGAGCCACGGGTTGTACAGCAGCATCGACAGAACGATGAACACGTCTTCCTTCTTGTTTTCCATCATCCCCTCTTGCTCGGGGTGGATGCCGAAGTAGGCGATTCCCAAGTAGCCCACGGCCACCGCGCCCGTGAGGCACAGCAGCATCCAAGTCATGCCGATGCGCCGCGAACGCTCCACCGTCTTGACCGACTCGGAGGCCATGAAGCGGGCCAAAATGTGGGGCTGGCCGAAATAGCCCAAGCCCCAAGCCATGCCGCTTAGGATCACGACCAAAGGCACGCCGTCGACCAAGCTGGAGAGGTTGGTTCCCGCTTGGGACGAGGCGGCGGCGATGGCCAAGCCCACTTGGCTGAAGTCGCCCAAATGCAGCACGACCATCACGGGGGTGAGGATCAAGGCGAAAAACATGAGAGACGCTTGGATCGAGTCGCTCCAGCTGACCGCCAAAAAGCCGCCCAGGAAGGTGTACACGATCGTGGCGAAGGCGCTAAGCCACATCGCTTGCACGTAGGTCAGGTGAAACAGGTTTTGAAACAGCTTGGCGCCTGCGACGATGCCCGAGGCGCAGTAGATGGTGAAGAAAAACAGAATGATCACGGCGCTGGCGATCGACAGCGTCGCTTTTTCCGAGCCAAAGCGCCGTCGGAAGAAATCCGGAATGGTCAGCGCGTTGTCGAATTTCTTGGTGTGCAGCCGCAGCCGCGCCGCCACGAGCCGCCAGTTGGCGTAGGCGCCCCACAGCACGCCCAAGGCGATCCAAGTCTGCCCCAAGCCTTTTGAGTAAACGGCTCCGGGAACCCCCATCAGCAGCCAGCCGGACATGTCCGAAGCGCCCGCGCTCATGGCGGTGACGAAGCTGCCCAGCCGCCTGCCGCCCAAAACGAAATCGTCGAAGTTTTTGGTCGCGAAATACGCGGCGATGCCCACCAGCAAAACCACGCACAGATAGATGGCGAACGTGATCACCATCGGGTTGTATTGTCCCATCGGAGTCCTCTTTGCGTTTGGGGTTGGGCGCGTCGGGCCCCTCGGCGCGAAGCGTCGGTTTTGGCGCGCGCCGCGCCCGGGCGCCCGGCCCGGGCAAAGCTTGGCCATTGAATCGTGATCGCCGGACCGTCAAAAGAAAAAGCCGCAAGGCTGCGAATCCTTGCGGCTTTCCCGCGACATGCGGCCTAAGGCTTTTAAGCCCGGCCGCTTCGTCCGGTTTGGGCGTTTAGGCCGCCCGCGACACCTCCCCCAGCTGCTCGATCAGCTCCTCGTCGGTGAAGGGCTTGCACAGAAAGCCCTTGGCGCCGCACGAGATCGCCTGCAGCGCGGAGCGGCGGTCGTTGATGGCGGAAACGACCAAGATCTTGGCATGGGGGTCGAGCTGCAAGATGCGGCGGATGCACTCCAGCCCGTTCATCTGCGGCATGGTCAGATCCATGGTCACGATGTCGGGGTTGTGCAGGCGGTACTTGTCCAGCGCCTCGATTCCGTCTCGGGCCTCGGCGACGACCTGAAAATCCGTTCCCGACAGGTTGCGAAGCAGTCGGTTGCGAATGACGCTGGAATCGTCCACGAGCATGATGGTAGCCATCGCTTGTCCTTTGCGGCGTGTTGTCGCCCCGCTTGGGAAAGCCCCGGGCGAAGCGCGCATGGAATATAGCATAAACCCATGACGCTTTAAGGATCCCAAGCCCGACACAAAACGGCTCGGGCGCGCGCCGACCGCGTCAAGCTTGCGGTTTGGGCGCTGCGGCCTTGGGGGCGCCGAACTCGGTGTTGAAGTTGTAGCTTTTGAACTTGGAGATCGCCTGGTAGGCGTAGTTTTGCAGCTCCACCAGCTCGTCGAGCTTGATCGCGATGGGCAGGAAGTCGTTGCCCGTGATGCGGCCCTCGGCGCTTTGCTGGCGCAGCTGCTTCAAGGTGGCCCGAATTTTGAGCATGCAATCGTGGTGCGAGTAAAGCTTCAGGTCGTAGGCGGGGTCGATGGACAGATCGATCTGCTCCTCGATCCCGTCGATCTTCGCCGCGAGCTCCGATTCGCTCAAGCCTTGGCTGCCCAAGATGCGGTTGATGTTGTTGATCGTGGCGCCGGCGGTTTGCAGGTAGGCCATGAGCTGCTTGGCGTGGCCCTCGAAGACGATGCCGATCACCTCGTTGAGCAGGTCGTCGGACTTCTCGGCGCGCTGACGCAGGCTTTGCATGTTTTTCAGCGTCGTGAGGTTGGTCGCCCGGGCCAGCACGCGCGCGATGCGCTCGCCTTCGGCGAGGCGCTTGAACGCAAAGCCCAGGACGATGTCCCCCTCCTCGTTTTCCGACGCGGGGTCGGGCAGCTCCAGTTCCTTCAGCGGGTTGGCGCGGCTGATTTCCTCATCGCCCACGCTCGCATCGTACAGTTTGTCCACAAAGCGGCTGATGTTGCCGATTCTCTTGGGCTCGCCCGTGACCAGGATCAGCGCCTCGCCGAAATCGGAGCCGACCAGCGCCTCGCGGTCGGGGTTGCCGGGAAACAGGCTCACCGTCGCGAACTCGACCTTGCCGTTCTCGCCCAAGACGAAATAATCGTCGGTCGAGAGCTTCATCGCCTCGCGCGCGAGCTCGGCGACGCGGCTCGTCTCGTTTTCGCGCTTTTTGTCGGACATCAGGTGCGCCCACCAAAACGCCACGACGGCGGCCATGGCCAGCAAGAAGGCGACCAGGCGCTTGGCGCGCAGGGATTTCAGGCCCGCCGCCGCCGCTTGGGAGCGGTCTTTGGCCAGCCCGGCCGCGTTGTCGATGAACTTGCGCAGCTGCGGCTGAGCCGTCGCGTTGCCGCTGTTGAGAGTCGCCGCGGCGCGATAGCCCCCCGATTCGGAGGGCTTCGCGGCCTCGGGGTCGGCCGCGTTGGCCACCGTGTTTTGAATCGCCTTGTCGATGGCCTGCCACTGCGATTCCATGTCGTCGACCGGCTTCGCCGCGGCCGGATCCAAGCCGCCGGTTTTCAGGGCGCGGATTGCCGCGCCCACGTCGCGCGATCCCGTCGCGATGCGGTTGAGCAGATCCTTGAAGGTCGTGGAGGCGGGGTTGACTTCGGCCTCCAGCTGGGCGCCGTACAGGCTGCGCGCGACGTCGGCGGCGTTGTTGGCGATTTGCGCGGCTTGGTCGCGATTGGACATGTCGCGCTCGACCGCAAAGGAGGCGCCGTTGGCGACAACCAAGAGGAGCAGAGCCGTCAGGGCGCTCGCCGCGCACAGCGCCAGCGTTTGCCAGTGTCTTAGATATTTTTGCATGTTGTGGGTTCCCGTAAGCGGCGTTGTTCGATCGGGGGCCGGCCCAAGCGCGTTTGGCGTCGAGTGGGCCGAAAGCCAAGAGCAATGTTACCGCCTTGGGCGGGGATGGCGAATTGTTTTGCGCAAAACCAATTGACAACGAAGCGGGCGTTCGCAAGAAAGAAACGCCGCCCAAAACCATCCGGCGCTTGGGGGCACGGGGCGGGCTTGAGATTGCGGCTGCGCCCAAGGGCGCCGGCCGGGCCGAGCCGGGGAGGGAAAGGAAAGAGCAAAGAAGCGGGGGCGAGGGGAAAAAGAAAAGCGGAACGGCCAAGCCGTTCCGCCGCGCGGCAACGAACCGTCGCCGCTGAATCGATTTGGAGGCGAATCGGGGACTTGAACCCCGGACCTGTGGATTATGATTCCATCGCTCTAACCAACTGAGCTAATTCGCCGAAATGAAGATGCGATTCTATTGGCCCCGAGGGCGCGTGTCAAGCGACCGGGCGAAGTTTTTTTGCGCCGTCTGTTGATCTTGGCGTTTCCTTTCGCCGTTTGGGATCCCGGCGCGTTTCTTTCCTTCTTCTTTGTTGTTTTCTTGTTTTCTTCGTTCCCTCCGTCGGAGCTTTCGCGTCTGTTTGGCTTGCGCTCCGGATCTTGGGCCGTTTGGCGCGCTTGGCGGTTCCGTCGCATCGCGCCGCGTTGGGGCGCCCCCGCGCGGGGCCGGCTTGGGCGATCGGGCGGGCGCGCCGAGGGTTAAAGCGTTCCCGTGAGGTCGCCTTGGGCAAAGCACGCCCAGTCGCAGTCGACGCCTTTGACGCATGCCATCGCCTTGAACTGCTCTCCCATTTCCTCGGGCATGAGCAGTTGCTGGGCGGCTTGGGCGGCTTGGATGTAGGCTTTGGAGCGCGGGTCGCCGATTTGCTCGAGCATGCTTAGGATCCCGCAGCCGACGAGAAAGTCGCTTTGCCGGGCATAGCCCGACAGCTCCATCCCCGCGTCCGTCGCCTCCGTCGCGATGGCGGTGAAATCGACGTGGGCCGTCATGTCCTGCAGCCCGGGCCAAAAAAAGGGGTCTTGGATCGCGTGGTGGCGGTAGTGCCCCATCCATGTGCCGTCTTGGCGCAGCGGGTGGTAGTACTCGCGCTCGGAGCAGCCGTAGTCGATGAACAGGAAGGCGCCCTTGTTCAACGATTGGGCGATGGAGCGCGCGAAGGCGCGCGCGGCGGGGTTGCTTTCCGTGACGTATCCCGGGGGCAAGGCGCCCAGCGTCTCGCTTTTGGCGCGTAGGTCGGCCGCCAAAGGGTCGGCTTCGTCGAAGCCGCGCCAAACCGCGCGCAGCAGATTGCCCGACCCGACGGCTTGGGCCAGGGCGTCGGCGTCTTGCTGCGAATCGAGCCGCCCCTCGGGCGCGCCCAAGGCGGGCTCGACCCCCGCGCGCCGCCAGCGCCCGTCGTCGCCTTTGCGGATTTTTTCGTAGGGGATCGCGTCGAGCAGCTCATTGCCCAACGCCACGCCGTCGAACGCGTCGGGAATGCCCTCAAGCCTTCCGACTCGGTCGGCGAAGTCGGGATGGTCGCGCCGGATCCTTTCGACCTGCCTGGCGGCCAAATCCGCCGACAGCTCGACGAATCGGTAGGCTTTCAGCGCCCCGCCCGGCTTGTCGTCGCCCCACGCCTTGGCCTCGGCGATGAAGCCCGACGCCAAGGCGCCGCTGCCGCCGCCGAATTCGATCGCCAGGCCCCCGCTTTGGCGCAGCGCCTCGCGCGCCGCGCGGTACAGGCAGCGCCCAAAAAGCGGGGTCAGCTCGGGCGCCGTCACGAAATCGCCCCGGGCGCCGAACTTGGCGCCGGGGCTCGAGTAATAGCCCAGTTGGGGCTCGTACAGACACATCCGCATGTATTGCTCGAAGCTCAAGAACCCCGCCCGGGCGCGATCCAAAATGCGCCCGCACAGCCTTAGGCTGCGCCAAGCCTCGTCTTGGGTGGGGGTGAGATCCGCCAATCGGGCGGGGTCGAACCCGCCCCGCTTGCCGTCGTTTCCGCTTTGCGCCGCCATGTCCGCCTTTCGCGGCCGCCATGACAATCTCGATCGATCGTCCGGCCGTCTCGTTGTCTTTATGATCCGTTTTGATGGGTTGTCTTTTTGTCTTTTGTTTTTTGTCGTTTTTCCGCCGCCGCGGAATCGGGCCGCGAGCGCCGCGCCGCGCCGCGTTGCGGCATATTATAGGGAGCCGGGAGGCCTTGCGGCGGCGCGCTAAAATGACCGGTTTTGCGCGGCGCCTCGGCTTGTCGGGGCGCTTGTTTTATCAACGAGGTAGGCCGCGGCGCGGCTTGGGGCCGGATCGGCCGGATCTGCGGGGGCGCGATGTGGGCATAGAAGGCCAAGACGAGGGGCGCGGCGAGGGGCTCGCGGCGCGCGGCGCCGGGCCTCTCGCGGATTGGGATGAGGCGGCGCGCCGGGCCGACGCGCTGTCGCGCTCGTTGGGGCACCGGACCGTGATGCTGCGCGAGGCCGTCGGCGCGCTGCGCGTGGCGCCGGATGGAACCTACGTCGATTGCACGTACGGCCGGGGCGGCCACAGCGCCTTGATTTTGTCGCGTCTGGGCCCCAAGGGGCGCTTGGTCGCCTTCGACCGCGACGCCGAGGCGATCGCGGCGGCGAAAGAGGCCGCGGCGCGCGATGCGCGCCTGATCCCCGTGCGCGCCCCCTTCGATCGGCTGGCCGCAAGCTTGGCAAAGCTGGGGGTCGGGCCCGTCGACGGCGTGTTGATGGATTTGGGCGTCTCCTCGCCGCAAATCGACGACGCGCGCCGCGGCTTCAGCTTCCTGCGCGACGCCCCCTTGGACATGCGCATGGACGTCTCAAGCGGGCCGACGGCCGCGCAGTGGCTGGCCGAGGCGAGCGAGCGGGAAATCGCGCGCGTTTTGCGCGACTATTCCGACGAGCGCTTCGCGCGCGCCGTGGCGCGGGAGATTTGCGCCGAGCGCGCGATCGCGCCCGTGGACACCACGCTGCGCTTGGCGTCCATTTGCGAGCGGGCCGTCAAGACCCGCGAAAAAGGCCAGCATCCCGCGACGCGGACCTTTCAGGCCCTGCGCATCGCGGTCAACGACGAGCTGGGCGAGGCGCAAAGGGCTCTGCCCCAAGCCGCGCGCGCCTTGGCGCCGGGCGGCCGCTTGGTCGTGATTTCGTTCCATTCGCTGGAAGATCGGATCGTCAAAAGGTTTTTCGCCTCGCGCTCGCAGGCCCCCAAGCCGCCCAAATGGGTCGCGCTGCGCGACAGCGAGCTGCCGCGGCCCGTTTTGGCCGCCGACAAAGGGTTTGCGCGCCCCTCCGAGGCCGAGCGCGAGGCCAATCCGCGCAGCCGCTCGGCGCTGATGCGCTGCGCGACGCGCACGTCGGCCCCGTGGACTGAGCAGGGCGAGTTTTAGGCGGCGCCGAAGCGGCGCAATGGGCGCGCGGCGCCGAGGATGGGCGGCGATGAGATTCGTCAATTTTTTGGTGTTTTGCCTTTTTGCGGCCTACGCCTTTTCGGCCTACAACCTGGTCACCGTGCGGTTGGAAACCTCCATGTATCTGCAAGAGGCGTACAAGCTCAAGCGCAAGCACGAGGGGCTGACCCGCCAGCGCACGGGCTACGAGGTGCGCCGCTACGAGCTGGTCAACGACGAGGGCTATTACGACGCGCTGATCCGGCAACGGGGCCTGCGTCGGCCGACCGCCGAGGACAGCCGGGTCATCTCCTTGGGCCGGCCGGCCCCGGGCGAGCCCATTGTGACGAAGTGACGGAGCGCAGATGGATCCGCTCAACGAAAAAGGGGATGGCCCGGGCGCTCGGCGCCCGGGCGCGGGCGGCTTGGGCCGATCCGAGCCGGATGGCAAGGACGGCTTGGGGGATTCCGCCCAAGACCGATTCTACATTCCGCCCGACTCGTCCCCAATCGCCAAAAACCCCGGCAAGGCCGCGGTGCGGCGGATGCAAAAGCGCCGCGAGAAAAGGCTCCGCGCCGAGCGGCGCGAGCGCGACGCCTTGCGGGAGCAAAGCCGGCGCCGCTCGAGCGAGGAATACCTGCGCGTGCGCGAGGCGATCAAGGAAGAGCAGCGCCGCGACGAGCAGCGCACGGGATCGCGCCGCGCCGCCTCGGGGGGGGATCCGGGCGCCTTGGGGGCTCGCGGTTGGCTGGGGCTGCCGGCGAAGGCCGCGCGATCGCGCGACGCGTCCGGGGC
>CAJPTP010000014.1 GCA_905373555.1 uncultured Francisella sp.
TCTCTGTCCCCTTCCCCTTCCTCCGGGGCGTCTTCCGATCTTTTGCCCCAATCGCCCTCCGACTCGGGCCGGGGCGCGGGGGAGACGGCAAAATCCCCTTCGCCGGTTTCGCCGACTTCGTCGCCCGCGCCCGCGCCCTCGGATTCGACCGCCCGCGCAGGGGAAGACGCGGGCGGCGCGCCCTTGCGGTTTTCGCATCTTGTTTTTTCGGGCTTGAGCGAAGAGGAGCGGGAAAAGCGGCGCAGCCGCGAGCAGGCCAAGGAAAAGGCCGTTCGCGAGGTTTGGCTGGCGTCGAGGGGCCGCGCCGAGGGCGCCGCCCCCGCCGCCGCATCCTCCGGCGTTTCAACCGTCGCTCCCGCCTCCTCCTCTTCCGCGCCCGCGGCCCCCGTTTCGGGATCCGGCAACGCCGCGGCCGTTTCGGCGCCGCGCCCGCTTGGCGACATTCCCGTCGCCCGCGATTTTGCCGACGTGCCCGTTGTCGGCGCGGCCGACTTGGGCCCCGCCGAGGCGGCTTCGGCTTCGGTTTCGGCGTCGGTTTCGGCTCCTGCGTCGGGGGCCGAGCGGAGCGCCGCCATGCCTCAACCCGGCGGCGAACGACAAGGCCCTCCGATCGAAGCGGCCGCTTTGGCAAGCGAGCCGCTCGCCTGGGAGCGGGATCCGGAGTCGGTTTCGCCGGCGGGGGATGATCGTTCGCCCATTCAATATTTTTCCGATCCTGTCCCCGTGGCGCCTGCGCCCGGCGCGCAGGCGGCTTCGGTTGGCCCGGCTTCGGCGCAAAGCGAGGGCGAAGCGCATGCCCTTGGCGCGGAGCCCGCGCCCTTGGCTCATCCCGAGGCGGCGGAGGCGCGTTTTTCGAGGGAATCGGATTCCGTTTCGGGCCGGATCGCGGGGGCCTATCCGGATTCGATCCCCGACGCCCGGATTCTCTCGACTCCCGCGCCCGCGCGGCGCGCTTGGCCGGGCGAGGGCGGCGGCGGATTGGGATCGCCGGCGGCCCAAGAAGCGAGTTCGGTTCGCGGTTTCGAGGCCAAAGAGCCCGAGGCTCGCGAGCCCGTCGCCGCAGCCGCGGCCCCGGCTGCGGGCGACGCGGGGGATTCGAGCCCGCGCGGCGCCCGGACTCATGGCGCCGTTGACGGCGCCCAAGGCGAAGAAGAGCGGGTTAAGCCGGAGTCTGTCCCCAAATCGTTTGCCCCCTTGGAGGATGACGAGCCGGACGGCGCCCGGCGCGAGCGCAAGCGGCGCAAGGCCAAGACCGCCTTGGAGCCCGCCCGGGCCAAGGCCGGGGATTTTGGCGGGGAGAAACGGGAAGGCGCCGCGGCGCTGGGCTTGGGGCGGATTTTCCGCCGCAAGGGGCGCGCGCGCGAAGAGGAAGCCCGAGGTTTCGAAAAAGTCGGCGACGATCCTTTGCTCAAGGCGGCCCCTTTCGCCCGGACCCCCGACGGCGCGGCTCAGCCCAAGCCAAATGCGCCGCCCGAATCGGCGGTTTTTGCCGACGCCTTGGCCGCGTCCTTGGGCGAAGAGGGGCGGCCGCTTGGATCGGAAGCGCGCGGGCGCGCGGACGCGGTCGAGCCGAGGCGATCGGATTCGCCCTCGGCGCAAGAAGAGAGCTTGGGGGCCTCGGCTCCTGCGCCCTTGGATTCCGCCGAGGCCGAAATCGAGGTTTTTGACGATGTTTTGGGACAAGAGAGCGAGGTCGAGCGGGCTTCGGCGCCTTTGCGGGCGCCGGGGGCCGGGACAGCCGTTGAGCCCGACGGGAAAGCCCGTCGGGCGGAGCCCAATGAATTGAAAGAATCGAACAATGACGCGAGCCTGCCCGGGAACGGGCGCGAAGGCTTCGACGAAAATTTGGCTCGCGCCGCCGCGGCCCAAAGCGATGCGCCGCAAGATTTGGATTTGGGCGGCGGCTATGTTCCCGAGGCGGACGGCTTGGGCGCCGAATCGTGGCCGCCTCGGGGCGGGGCCGCGGCGGGCTCGGCGGATTACCCGCCGCAACATTTCGAGGGCGGCTCGCCCGCGCACGAAATGGCGGCCGACATTTCCCCCGAGGAGCTGGCGCGCCGCCAACTTCTGCTGGCGGAAATGGAGGCGGAACAAGAGCGGGAGCGGGAGAAACGGCTCTCCGCCGAGGAGGCGGAGCGGTTGGCCGAGCAAGCTTTGCGGGAAGACGAAGCCAAAAGCCGCGTTGCGGGCTTGGATCCGGATTCGGGCGCGAAGGCGGCCGGTCGGCTTGGCGGCGGGCAAGTCGAGCGCCCCGAGCGAGAAGCCGCCGATCGGGCCCGTCGCCGAGCCGAGGCGGCTTCGGGCATGGCCGCGTCGGGCGCCCAAGCGGGCGAGCCCGCGAATGCGGCCGAATCGACCAAAGCTCGAGGCGCCCGCGTTTTTGGCAAGGCCCATTCCCTGCGCCCCTTCGGCCGCGGCGGCTCGGAGGCGGGGGGCGCCCCGGGCGCCGCGCCGCGCGAGCCCGACGTGGGCGGATCGCAAGCCGACTGGATGTCCGATTTCGCCGAGGCGGCGCAAAGCGACCAAGGCTATTCGGCCCGATTGGACGACCATGGCCTGTCCGATGCGTTGGCCAAGCGCGAGGGCGAAAAAACCGAGGGTTTCTTCGGCCGACTGTTCAAAAAAGCCCGACCCGCCGACGGCCCGACCCATCCCGCCCCTTCTTCGGCCGAGCGCGCCGTGGACGGGAGCTTGGATGGGGCGGGCGCCGCGGATTCGGCGCAAACGTCGGCGCCTCGAGCCGACGCCAGCGTCGAGGGCGCCGAGGGGAGCGCCGACCTTGGCTTGTCCGCCCTCAACGTCGTTGAGCCCGCCCTTTCGACCGAAGGCTTTCCCGCGCCGGGTTACGGCAACTCCAAAGGCGTGGTCGAGCAGGACGGCGTTTGGGTTATGAAAAACCCGAAAGGCCGGGCGCCGGCTCGCCCGGGGGGCGGGGTTCGCTCGGCCTCCGCGGGCGCCGGCGCGGCCGGCTTGGGGCCAACCCTCGCGCCTTCGCCGACGCCTCGAGCGGGGCGGGGGCAAGGTTCGGAGCCCGCCCCGGGCCCCGACGCCTCGCGCCATGCCGCGCCAAGCAACGGTTTGGGGCGGAAGGCGAGCGACTCTGCGCCGGAGTCGCCGAGCCCGGGCGAGCTGTCGCCGGGGGGCTCGCCGACAGGGCGCTTGGGCGAGACGGGCGCCGGCGCGGCCGCCTCGGATCAACGTTCCGGCCTTAAGCCCGCGGGTTCGGCCGAGAAGCGCGAAACGTCTGCGCCGCCCAAGGCGCCACGGGCCCCCGAGCCGAGCGCGCCGCCTTCAAAGGGCGCAAGCGATGCGGCGCCGGTTTTTGACGAGGCCGAGCCGCCCGTGGAGGCTGCGCCGGCCGCGCCGGACGCGCCGGACGCGCCGGTCGCGCCGGATGGCCCCATCGCGTCGGACGCCCGACAAGACGACCGGCGCCCGTGGCATGAGAAATGGCGCGAAAGGCGGGTGATGGCGGGAATGAAACGCGACCGAGCCAGAGCCGGGCAGGCGCGCGCCGGGGCGGAGGCAAGCCGGACGCCGCCGGCTCGGCCCGTTCCGTCCGCGGCGCAGGCCGTCAAGGCGGTCTTGGCGGCGTGCGCCGTGTTGGCGGTTTCCTACTTGGGGATCGACTACGCGCAAAACAGGGACGGCAAAGACGGCCTCTCCCCGGTCTTTTTCAACGAAATCAAGACGGCGGCGACGGGCGCGGCCCCGACGGCCGCAGGGTTCGACGACGATTCCAACACGCTTTGGGTCGGCTACGCCGACGGCGCGGTTCGCAGCTACAAAGGCTCGGGCCGCTCCGCGCTGGATCGTTTGCTCAATTGGCCGGAATCGCGCCGCTACGCCGCCGCCATGGCCTCGATGAACGAGTTTCACAAGGGTCGGGGCGTTCCCGTCTCCTTGGTCGCCCCCTACGGAAAAGGGCAAGACGTTCTGATCGACGGCCACCTGTGGTCTTTGGATGGGCGGGTCGTGACCAACGAGGCGGCGGCGCCATCCGCCAGAGGGCAGACGGCGGCGCCGGTCAAGCAGCGCAAGCTGCTGGCGCTGGTCTCGGCGGCGAGCCGCCAAAGCGGCGCCCCGCAGAAGCTAAGCTTGGTGGACTTGGCCGCCAAAACGACTTTGGCGGAGACGAATCTTCCGCCCGCCGCGCGTCAAACGGGCGTGGCGGCGTCGTACGACGGAACTTGGCTTGCGGCCTTGCGCAGTTTGGATGGGGGCGAGGGGGCCAACCAAATTTTGGTTTACCGCGGCTATCCATCCGAGTTTGGCGACGGGTTGGGCTTGGGCCTGCGCGCCAATTACTTGGGCGACGCCGAGCGCATGCGCTATGTCGGCGCCGCGTTCGCCTCCGGCCTCAACGCGATCGTGATCGCGGGCGACGACGGGGTCGTGCGGGCATGGAGTTTGGATTCTTTCGCGCCGATCGCCGGCGTCGAGTCGGGCGTGGTCGACGCCGCAAAGTTTGTCTACGACCAAGACAACGAGGCGGCTTGGGTTTTGGGCAAGATCGCGGGCGCATCGGGCCGCCCCGCCCCGGATGGGACGGGCTACGCGATCGGCCGCGTGGATCTGCGCGCGAAGAGACAAAGCCTTTACCCCGTTTCCTTGGGCAGGGGCGCCGTGATGCAGACGTTGGGCCGATCGGGCAAGCTTTGGGTCGCGGATCCCGCGTCGGGCAAAGCGATGGTTTTGGATCGGCCGTGAGGGGCCGCGCCGCCGGACCGCCCAAGTTGGGGCCCCCAAGTTCGTGTTTGGGGGCGTGTGAATCGAATTGAAAGCGATAAGGACGATCGGATGCGCGACAAGAAAAACGACAAGACGGAAACGATCGAGCGATTCGTCGAGAAGAAACTGGCGGACTATTTCGAAACTTTGGGCAATGAGCCCGCCCGCGGCGTCCATGCCATGGTGATGAACGAAGTGGAGCGGACGGTGGTGCGCGTCGCGCTCGACCGCAGCGGCTGGAACCAAACGGCGGCGGCGGAGGTTTTGGGCCTGAGCCGCAACACATTGCGAAACAAAATCAAATCGTTGGGAATCGAGCCGCCCGAGAGATGAGCCCATGGGCGCAAGCGGCATTCGAAAGACTGGCGCGCAAGCGCAGAGAGGAAAAGGACAGATGGCAGGCGTGAAGAGGGCTTTGATCAGCGTGTCGGACAAGAGGGGCGTGGCGGAGTTCGCCAAGAGATTGTCCGCGATGGGGGTCGAGATCCTCTCGACGGGCGGCACCGCCAAAGCCTTGCGGGAAGCCGGCGTCGAGACGGTCGACGTCGCTCGCTACGCGGGCTCCCCGGAAATGCTGGGCGGCAGGGTCAAGACCCTGTGCCCGAAAGTGCACGCGGGGATCCTGGCGCGTCGGGAGGTCGCCGAGGACGCGGCGAAAATGGAGGAGATGGGCTATCCCTACATCGATTTGGTGTGCGTCAACCTCTACCCGTTCGCGCAAACCGTGGCGAAGGAAAACTGCTCGCTGGAGGACGCGATCGAGAACATCGACATCGGCGGCCCGGCGATGGTGCGCTCGGCGGCCAAGAACTGGCGCAGCGTGGCGGCGGTGGTCGATCCCGACGATTACGGCCTGATCGCGCGGGAAATGGAAGCTTCCCAAGGCGAGATCAGCCTGCGCCGGCGCTTTGAGCTGGCGCGCAAGGCGTTCGGGCACACCGCGTCGTACGACGCGATGATCTCGCAGTGGCTTAGCCGCGTCGATCCCGAGGTTTTGAGCGGGGCGCCGAAGCTGTCGGAGTTCCCGGATCGGCTCAACGCCTCGTGGGTTAAGGTCGAGGATCTGCGCTACGGAGAGAATCCGCACCAAAGAGGCGCTTGGTACAAAGAGATCGGGGCGGACGCCGAGCCCGGGGGCGTGTGCGCCGCGCGCCAGCTGCAAGGCAAGGAGCTGTCGTACAACAACATCGCCGACGCCGACGCGGCGTGGGCGACGGCGTGGGATTTGGGCGAAGAGCCCGCTTGCGTGATCATCAAGCACGCCAACCCCTGCGGCGCGGCCTTGGGCTCCGACGCGTTGGACGCCTACCTCAAGGCATTCCAAACCGACCCGAAAAGCGCCTTTGGCGGCATCATCGCCTTCAACCGCCCCGTGGACGGCAAAACGGCCGCCGCGATCGTCGAGCGCCAGTTCATGGAGGTGATCTTGGCGCCCGAGTACAACCCCGAGGCGTTGGAAGAGCTGAAAAAGAAGAAAAACGCCCGCGTGCTGCTGTGCCCCGGCGCCGCGAGAATCCCGCGTTTGGACATGAAGAAGATCGTGGGCGGGATGTTGGTTCAAACCGCGGATGCGGCGGATGGCTCCGAGGAATTGAAGATCGCGACGAAACGCAAGCCCACGGCCCAAGAGCTGGAGGATCTGCGCTTCGCTTGGCGTTTGGCCAAGCGCGTGAAGTCCAACGCCATTGTTTACGCCAAGGGCAAGCAGGCTTACGGGGTCGGCGCGGGGCAGATGTCGCGGGTGGACTCCGCGATCATCGCTGCGCGCAAAGCGGCGGATGCGAAGCTGGATCTCAAAGGCGCCGTCGCGGCGTCGGACGCCTTCTTCCCCTTCCGCGACGGGCTGGACGTGATCGCCGATCAAGGCGTCACCGCGGTGATTCATCCCGGAGGCTCCATCCGCGACCAAGAGGTGATCGACGCGGCCAACGAGCGCGGCGTCGCGATGGTTTTGACGGGCATGCGCCACTTTAGGCACTGACGGCGGCGCAGAAGAGCGCGAGGAAGGGAGGGGAAAAGGGAAGGGTTGGGCCGGGCGAAGGATTGGGCCGGGCCCGTTTTTCTTTCCTCCCCCTTGCCTTTTCGTCTCTTCTTCCTCTTCTTCTTTGCGCCGCGCGTTTGCGGCGCAGCCCAAGGGGAAAATGAAAAAGGACGACGGCGCCGTCCTTTTTCATTGTGTGGGAGAGCGAACCTTAAGCCGGGTTCTGTGCGAGGCGGCCATTCATCTCATGCTTTGATTGCTCAAAGCCTTCAGCAACCAACCCGAGCCACGACGCGAGCAGCGCAAAGCTCTGTTTGGTCTTGCTCCGGATGGGGTTTGGCCTGCCGCCGTTGTCGCCAACGGCGCGGTGCGCTCTTGCCGCGCCTTTTCACCCTTGCCCGCAAGCGGGCGGTTTGTTTTCTGTGCCACTTTCCGTCGTCTCGCGACGCCTGGCCGTTAGCCAGCATCCTGCTCTGTGGAGCCCGGACTTTCCTCCCCCGAAGGGGCGGCCGCATGGTTCGCTCACGCACATCTTAGCAAAAAACGGCCCGCGATCCAACCCTGCTCACTTTTTGGGATCACGTTGGGCGCGGTTTCAGTTTGCTTTGTCTTTTCTTGTGTTTTCTTTGTCGTTTCTCGATGGTTTCTCTCTTGTTTCCCTTCGTTTGCCTGCTTTTTTTCTCTTTTCTCTTCCCCCCGACCCCGTTTTTTCCCTTTGATTCGCATGCCAATCCGTCAGGCGCCATAATCGAATCGGCGGCCCGCGGCGCGCCGGGCCTTGCGGTGCTTTTCACACGATGTAAACCTTCATCCCGCATAATCAAGGCGTCCTTTGCGCCGTTTGGCGCCGCGGCTTTTTGCGAGGCTTGCATGAACATATTGATCAGCAACGACGATGGCTATTTTTCGCGCGGCATGGCCGTGCTCAAAAACGTTTCGCGCCGATACGGCGCCATCCGCGCCGTGGCGCCCGATCGCGAGCGCAGCGCGGCGAGCAATTCCCTGACGCTGGATCGGCCTTTGGATATCCTGCGCAAGGATGACGAAACCTTCGCCGTGACGGGAACCCCCACCGACTGCGTGTACCTGGCCGTGAACGCCATGTCCGATTTTCGGCCGGATGTGGTGTTTTCGGGCATCAACCACGGCGCGAACCTCGGCGACGACACGCTGTACTCCGGCACCGTCGCGGCGGCGATGGAGGGCTACATGCTGGGGCTGCCCGCCGTGGCCTTCTCCATCGCGGACAAAAGCGATCTGTATTGGGATACGGCGGAGCTCGCCGCGGAAAAGTTCATCCCCTATTTTTTGGCGCTGGATCTGAAGTTTCCGATTCTGTGGAACGTCAACATTCCCAAGGCGCGGCCGGACGAGCTCAAAGGCTTTGTCTTCGCCAATCTCGGCCGGCGTCTGCGCCGAGGCAACCTCACGGTGGAGACGATCAACCCCAACGGCCGCAAAATGTGGTGGATCGGGGCGCTGTCCAAAGAGGCCGAGGCCAACAAAACCTCCGACTTTTACTTCAACTCCCAAGGTTATGTCACGGTGACGGCGCTGACGGCCGACTTCACCAATTTCAGCCAAATGGAGCAGCTGCGGGCGTCGGCGCCCGATTTCCCGGCGCTGGGCGAGGCCGCCGAAAGCCGGGGCGACGACGGCGCGAAGCGGTTCCCGGCGCCGGATCCGGCCCCGGCTTTGGCCCCCAAGGCGCCCGGCGCCGGGTCGGGCCGGCCCCGCTTGGCCCGCCCCGCCTCGAAGGCGGCGGGCAAAACGGCCGGGCGGCGGAACAAGCCCAACGGCGTTGGGGGAAAATAAACAGGCTCGGGACGCTCCGAGCCGGAAATGGTTGCGCCCCGGCGGGTTTGATTGGCTTCGCCGAAGCCCCGCCCGGGACCGGCCGCAAAGCGAACAAAACCCGCCGGGGGCAAGGCCCAAACGGGCGGGTTTGCGCCGTTATGATACAATTCGGCCAATCGGCGGGGGGCCAAGCGCGGGCCAACGGCTTTGCGGGCCGAGGTTTGCCCGTCGTTCGATCGTTTTCGCCTTGCCCTGCGGGATGGGTCGACAAGGCGCCGCCCGCTTGCGCGGGCGATGACGATCGGCTTTCGATTGCAAGCGCCGCGAGGCGTGCGCGGCCGGGCGAATTCGCCTGCCGCTGACACAGAGAGACACAAATGCAAACATTGTTCGCAAAAAGACTGGCGTTCGCCGCTTTGGCGTCGGCTGCGCTCTCCTCGTGCGGCCTGTTCTCGTCGGGCTCGGGGAATGTTCCTGCGGCCGATCCCGCGATGGGCGATGCGTATTACGGCGCGCAGCAGTACGACCCCAACACCCAAGGCTACGGCGCCTACGACCAGTACGGTCAGCCCGTTCAAGGTGGCCAGCAGGCATACCCCGGGTATCCGGCCCAAGGCCAGGCGGGAGCCAATCCCTACGGCGACCCCAACGCTTACGCCCAACCCGGGGCGGCCGCGCCGCAGGGCTATGGGCAGTATCAGCAGCCTTATGGTCAGCAGCAGCCCTACGGACAGCAGCCGGGTTACGGTCAGGCCAACCCCTATGGGCAGCCGGCTTATGACCCCAACTCCTATCAGCCTCAGCCTTACGCCCCCGCCGCCGGGCAGAGCGGCGGCCCCGCCGCGTCGGGCTCCGACTCCTATGTGGTCAAGCGCGGCGACACGTTGAGCTCGATTTCCAAGAGGATGGGCGTGCCCATCGGCGATTTGCGTCGCCTCAACGGCATATCGGGCGACAGAATCAACGCCGGGCAGAAGCTGAGACTTAGGTGATCGGATTGGGTTTCGGCCCTTTTCGGCGCCCCGTGTGATCGGGGCGCTCGGCTCTGCGCTTCGGAGGCCCAGGACAGCATGAACAACGGGATATGGATCAAATCGGCGCTGATCTTGGCGGCGGCCGCGTCGCTGAGCTCTTGCGCCTATGTGCGCAATCTCACGGGCGGCCGGGGCGCCCAGCCCAATTACGGCCAGCAATACGCCCCGGGGCCCTACGCGGGCGGCAACTATCAGCAAGGGGGATACCCGGTCGGGTATCCGTCGGCGGATCCCAACGCCCAAGCGGGCGGCGCCTACGGGCAAGGCTACGACCCGTACGCCGCAGGCCAAGCGGCTCCCGGGGCTTACGATCCCAACCGCGCGTACGATCCCAACCAAACTTACGCCCCCGCCGCGAACTTTGCGCCCGGCGCGCCTGCGGCGCCCGCCTTGGGCGGGGTGTATGAGGTGCGCGCGGGCGATACGGTTTACAGCATCGCCCGGCAATTTGGGGTGAGCCAAAACGACATCGCCAGGTGGAATAACTTGCCGTCGCTCGACCGCATCTCCATCGGCCAAAGGCTGATCGTTTCGGGCGCAGGCGCGGGCGCGGCCCCCAAAGAGCGCGTCGCCAACGACGTTCAGCCCGCCGCGCGCACGGGTTCGCGCACGGTGGATGGCGTGACTTGGTCTTGGCCCGTGTCGGGCCGGGCGTCCGGGGTCAATGGCGGCTACGACATCGCGGGAACCCGGGGCGAGCATATTTACGCCGCCGCGGACGGCGTCGTGGAGTGGGCGGACGGAAACTCGGGCAAGCCCGGGGTCGAGAGCTTGGGCCGATCGGTCATGGTTCAAAGCGGACCGACCTATCTCGCGGTTTATTCGCGCCTGCAAAGCGTGAGCGTCAAGCACGGGCAGAAAATCAAAAGAGGGCAGGTGGTCGGCCGCATGGGCGGCCGCGACGGAAAGCCGCTTCTGCACTTTCAAATCCGCAAAAACGGCCAAAAGTCTCCGCCCGGAAATTATCTCCCGCGGCCTTGACGGCGGCGCCGCCCGGTTGGGCGAATCGCCTCCCAAAGAAAAAGCCCCGTTTTTCGGGGCTTTTTCTTTGGTCCTGTTTCTTCCTCCGTAAGCCGTCCCGGCCGGCTTCCCGCAGCGCTTTCTTTGCCGTTTCCGAGCGGGCGCGCCCAAGGTCGCGCCGCTTAGCCTCGGTCTCGCTTGGATTGGGCTTCGGCCAAGCGAATCAACAGCGAAAAGCAGGCGCTGAGCGCCATGAGCAAGGCCGAGACGGCGATCGCCGCCGCGGCCGCGGAGCCGCGTTTGCCCGTTTCGATCAATTTTTGCGCGAAATAGGCGCTCAAGCCCGCGCCAAACGAGGCGGCGGCGCCGCAAATGACGGCGTCGCGCGCGGAAACGAGTCCCGCGAAGGCCATGGCGAAGGCGGCCGCGAATCCGAACGCCGAACACACCAAGATGTGGAAGGGCGCGGCGCCCGGGCGGCCGAAGGCTTTGGCGAAGGCCCACATGCCCGCCGTCGCTCCGCCTGCGGCGAAGACGGACAGAGCCAGCAAAGTCGCCGCGCGTTGGTCAAGGAAGGCAAGCAGCGCGCAAGCGGCCGCCCCCGCGATCAGCGAGCAAAGGATCATCGCGCCGACGTCGTCTCTCGTGTCTTGGGCTGCGCTGAATCCCGCCAAAAAAAGGTAGGACAGACCGATCGAGCCCAAACCGCCCGCGGCGAAAAGATACCCTTGGGCGTCTTGGCTCCCCCCGCCCAAAAGAGGCAGCGCTGCGGCCATCAGCTCCATGCCCGCCCCGAAAACAACAAGCGTGAGCGCCATGAGCGCAAAAGCCGCGAGGACGGCTTGGGAGGGATCCGAAGCCGCGAGGCTCGGGCGGCCTGCATTGGGTTCGCCCGACGCCGTCGGGGCGCAGGCGGCGGCGCCGCCCGGTTCGCCTTGCGCCGCAGGGTCGCGAACCGCGAAGTTTTGCCGAGGGCGCCACGCCCCGCCCAGGATCGGCGTCGCCGCGCCCGGGCGTTTGCGGGCAGAGCGCCATTTGTAGGCGGAGCCGTCTGATCCAAGGGCTCCGTCGGGGGCGGCGGCGGGGCTGTTTGATTTGCCTGATGGTTTCGCCGAATGGGGCGCTTGGGGGGTGTTCATTGGCATGCCTTGAGTTCTCGATGCGCGGTTTTGCCGGGCGGCGGGGCAAGCAAGCCGCCGAGCGCGCTCGGGCCGCTTCGGGCAAGGCGGCGCGCCGGGCGGCTTTGACGCAGCCGATTTGGGATCGATGAGAGAAATATCGAGCGTTGGGGCGGGGCGCCGTTTGGAGCCGACGCGGGATCAAAGCCGGGTTGGGCGGCCGCCGCTTTCGGCGGATCAAGGGGGGCGGGGCCATCCGGGCATGGCGCGGCCCCAACCGGCTTTGGGTCGGCCGACCCGGCGTTCGGCGCCCAAGACAGAGAGGCGGAAAGCTTCGTCGACGCCGCAGCGGCTCCGCCCGGATTTCGCGCCCAAGGTTTCAAAAGGGCCCGCGAAGTCAAACCGGCGATCTACCCAACAGAGGAACAAAAGTCCCGCGCCGTTGTTTACTCGCATGGCCTGATGGCGGTCTCGACGCTCGCCATGGCTTTGGGGATGGAGATCGCGATCGAGGCGGAGCCTTGGTACTCGCAGTTGAAAAACGGCGGCGGATCGATGGTTTTGAGCCTCTCCGCCCTGTGCGCGGTTGGGATCGCCCTGTTGTTTTGGAAAGTGTTCGAAAACGCCCAAGACTCGTCCTTTTCGGCCTTGTTCATGGTCTTGGGCGCGCTCGTGGGCGGGACGCTGGCCACCCCGGTTTTTTACCGCTGGCAGCCCGTTTACACGGAGCTGGCGAGCGTCGCCGTCTTTTTGATGGGCGCCGCCGCGCTGACGGCGTGGGCGCTGGCCAAGCTTGTCGGCTACCCGGGCTATGCGCCCATTCATTTTTTGATTTGTCTGGTCGGGGCGCTGGCCGCCGCGGCCGCCTTGGCGGGAATGGGTTTCGCGCCCGCGGGTCAGGCGCCGGTCTGCGGTTTCGGGGCCGCGCTTTGCTCAACCATGGGGCTGTGGGGCGCGCAAAAACTGATCGAAAACAACGACCGCAGCGCCACCGCCGCGTCGGGAATCATCGTCGCGGCCTTGCTGGCTGCGGCGGGCGCATTCATCGCGCTCGTGATCGCCCTGTTTGCGCTTTTCATCATATACGGCGGGCGAGACGAGTACGACTACGACTACGACGA
>CAJPTP010000015.1 GCA_905373555.1 uncultured Francisella sp.
TTGTTGTTTCCCCCGTTGTTGTTTCCTTGGTTGTTGTTGTCGCCTTGGTTATTGTCGTTGCCGCCTTGATTGTTGTCGTTTCCTTGGTTGTTGTCGTTCCCTTGATCGTTGTCGTTTTGGCGATGTTTTTTGCCGCCGCTTGAACCCGCGACGGCCGCAAAAGCGGCGCCACCGCCCAATATGGCGAGCAAACCAGCGGGAAGCGCTGAGCCGACGGTTGCGGCCGTGACGGCGGCGACGCCGGTCGCGGCGGCGATGGTTCCGTCCGCCAATTGGCCGATTTCGCCCGCCAGCAAAGACTCGATCATCGGGCCTTCTTGGGTGATGACGGTTTCGGCTGCGGCCTTGGGCAGATTGATGACGGCAAAGCATTGGTTGCCGGGCGAGCAGGAGCTCCAGAAATCCTCGATGACGGCGACGGCGGCGTTTTCTTCGCTGCTAAGGACCAGATCGTTGCCGACGCGGGTGGCTTTCAAATCCTCCGGAGCCTTGCCCGTTTGCTCGTCGATCAACTCGAACCGCTCTCCGGGTTTGGCTTTCATGCCAATGCGGGAGCCGCGGGCGAGAGGGGTAATTTTGTTGCCGGTCATTTCTTTGACGATAAGAGCCACAGTGTTCACCTCACAAAAACGCGGCGCGCCGCGCGCCGCGGGATGCGCCGCGCTGCGGCGATCCTGTTGTCAATAGTTTGAATGGGGCGGGATGGGGCGCGGTTTGTGCCCAAGGGTTCGGCCCGGGCCGGCCCGGCTTTTGCGCGGGGCACCGAGCCCAAATCGGCTTGGGGCGAATCGAAAAACCGAATGGGAATCGCCCAAGCCGTTCGGATTCGCGGCCAAAGGAGCGCCAAAGCGCTGAGATAGCAAAGTTTGCAAGTCTTGAAAGAGCCGCTTCGGCCAAGCCCGCGGGCCGGCATCAAAGCGCTCGGGCGGCTTTGTGGTTATGGTTTTGCCGCCGTTTTTGAAAGGCGCGGGAATCCCGCCCTCGCCGAACCGCGGTACCTTTCTTGCGAATCTTGGCGAGGAATGGAAAGGAAGATCGCCAGGGGCTGTTGGACGCTCTCGAGCCGCGCAGGGCGAAAACGCCCGCTCCCGGTCGCCGTGCGCTCGTCGGCCGGGGGCGGGCGGGGATTGGCCAAGCCAACGCATAGCGCGGAGCGAGCCGCCCGCCGGCGGAATTATCCCAATCTTTTTGACATTTTACTTCAAGAATTTTGGGTTCGGGCGGAGCCGCATGAAAACATAATGCGATCGATTGACGTCTCGATCAAGGGGGCAAAAACCCGAAGCGCCTTGCGCCGTCAAATCGCAAAACTTGGGAGAAACGGGCGTGTTTTGACAAATTTGAGAAGTAATTATGCTATTATTACGCTGTTTTGAACAATTGGAAAAAGGTCCAGCCTTTTTAAGCGGTTGTTCCGATTGTTGGGTGAATGCAACAATAAGCGCCGCTCCGGGGTTCAAGGCCGAACATGCCGCATTTCGTCGCCCGGTTTGCCCGGCGGCGACGTCATTCGGATCGGATGGAAAACAGGGGCGGGAGACCAAACAGCGCCAAAAGGCCTCCGCTTCGCTTGGCGCGCGGCGGGATGGGCTCGAAAGGCCGAGGCGCCGAAAGGCGGCTGACGTTGCGTTTGTCGTTTTGAGCGGCGCGGGCGCAATCGGCCGCGCCCGAAGCGCCGGCGCGGCGCGGGCGTCGGTTTGGGTCGAGGCGCAAAAGGCTCGCCGACCGGATTCGTATGCCCCGCGCGGCGGCAATGGCCTGAATTTTGGAAAGCGATGATCGCCGGCGAAAGAAGCCTTTTTCGGCGTTTCCGCCGGTTGAACAACCGACGCTCCGGCGGCAGGCTTTGGATTGCGGCCGGGGCGCGTCGAGGGCGATGGGCATGCAGGCCCGCTTTTGTTTCAGCGATTGCGAGCCCGCCCCGTCTGCCAAGCGCGCCCGGCGGCCCACGCGGGGCGCGTTTCGTTCAAGTCGTTTTGTTTTGCCGCTTTGCGGGCATCGCCCGAGCCGTTGCGCCTGCAGCCCGCAAGGGCGCTCAATCGGCGGCAATGCGCCCATCGGGCTTGGCTGAGCTCGGGGCGGCGCGCCGCCAGCGCCGCAATCCGCCAAACGCGCCCCGCGGCGTCGTTTGACGCGGCGCGTCAGGGCTCGGATCCGCCCGACTCAAACTCAAATAGAGTCGGCGCGTTGCGCGGATTCGGGCGCGGCCAACGGCGGGCCGATCGGCGCCGGCCCGCTCTTGGGCGTAGCCCGCGGCCGCGGCGTCGCCGTCTCCAACCCCTTCCCTGTCCCCGTTTCATCCGCATCCGCATCCGCGTTGGCGACGGCGGCGCGTCGATCACGACCCCAACGCGCCGTAGTATTTGTTGGTGGCGGTGGGGGTGAGCTTCAAAAGCTGGGCGCACATGTCGCGCAGCTCGGTGTAGAAGATGCGGCTGATCTCCTCGTCGCGCCGGCGCAAATAATCCTCGATGTGGAAGCGCTCGTCGCTTTCCAGCGAGAACTCGACCAAAATGCGCGGCTCGCATTGAAGCGAGAAGGAAGACGCCTCGATGCTGCACTCGGCCTGCAAAACCAATTGAAACAGCGTGGAGTCTTGCAGGTGTTTTTGGGGCAGCACGTGGATTTCGCTGCACTCGACCTTGGCGTCGTCTTGCTGCGGCGCCTTGCCGTCCGCGTTGTCCCGATAGCCGTAATCGATGCGCAAGAACTGCGACGTGATGTTGACGATGTTGAGCTGTTCCATGAAAGCGGCCTTGTTGGGTGTCTGCGTTTCAAAGCGTGAGCCGATTATGTGAGCCGATTATAGCCTAGCCGGCCGGGCGTCGGCTCGGGCGCGCCCCCGGCCCGAGGATCGGCGCCGCCATTCCGCCCTTTCGGCCTTTCCTAGCGCGGCTCGCCTCCCCCGCCTTTCAAGCCGTGGCGGGGAAAGCGGCGAAGCCGATGGGCGCCGTTTGGGCAAAAAAGAAGCCAAGCCGATGGCTTGGCGTCCTTTGCTTGGCGTTGAGCCCGGGCGCGTTGGCGCCGCGTTCTCAGTCTTTTCTTTGGATGACCTGCTTGCCCTTGTACATCCCGTTGGGGGAGATGTGGTGGGGCAAATGGGCTTCGCCCGTCTTGGGGTCGAAGGCCAAGTTGACGCACTTCAAGGCGTCGTGGCTGCGACGCATGCCCCTGCGCGAAGGGGACTTTTTGTTCTGTTGAACTGCCATTTCAGTAAAGCTCCTGTCCGTGCGACGCGCAATAGGCTCATCGCCGCTGCTCGTTCGTCTTGGTTGGGCGCGGGGCAAGCCCGCTCCGTTGTCGGTGTGGGGATCGGCTCGACGGCCCCGTCTTTGGCGCGAGCCGCCGCGCGGGGCGCCTTGGGGCCATCCGGGCGTTGGGAGTCGCGGCCCAAGCCGTCAATTCCCATCCCGATCATTGCCGTCCCGGTTCGTTTCCGCATCCGCGTTCGGATCCATGCCAAACGCATGGCACGTTCCGACGGGGTGCGTCGGCGCGTAGGGAAGGCAAAGGATCAGCGTGTCCTCAAGCAGGCTTTGGGGATCGAAGTCGGGCCCCAAGACGACGCCCTCGAGCCCGTCCTCCCGCTCCTCCGCTTCCTCCAGATCGCCCTCGTTGTCGAAAACGGTCAGCCGGGCGGTCTCGCTCAAAGGGTAAGACACGGGCGCCAAGCAGCGCTGGCAGCGAAAGATCATCTCGCCTTCCGCCTTCACGACCAGCGCGGGCCGTCCCTTCTTGTCGATCTCGCCTTTGACCTCGGCTTGGCCGGTAAGCCCGTCTTCCTCAAAGGGCGCGGATTGGGACACGCGCGCGCCCAAAGAGCCGAGGCTTAGCATTTTTTGCCAAGATTCCGCGTCTTTGGTAAACTTCGACAAATCCATCATCGCCCTGCCGTGCGCGTCTTGAAACGAAAACAAAGGCTGGATTCTATCCATGCGGTTTGGGCTTGTCAAGAAAACGGCGAAAAATCGAACGCTTATGGCTTGGGTTTCGTCGGGCGAGCGCGCCCGACGCCGCGAGCCTGCGTCGCAATGCGGAGGTCGGCATGTCGGAGCAAGGTCAGAGCCAACCCGGGGAAATGGGATTCCCGGCCTATGGCCAAAGCGCGGGGGAGCCGGCGCAGGGTTTTGGCGGGGCGATCTTTTTCCCGCACCGGATCGTGTTGGCGTCCTCATCGCCCGCCCGCAAGAAGCTGCTGGAGTCGATGGGGCTGGAGTTTGAGTGCGACGCGCCCGAGATCGACGAAACCCCGAAGCCGGGCGAGGATCCGAAAGAGTTGGCGGAGCGGCTGGCGTTGGCCAAGGCCGACGCCGCGCGCGAGCGCCATCCCGACGCCTTCGTCATCGGTTGCGACCAAGTGGGGCTGATCGAGTCCGAGGAGGGCGAGATCACGTTGTTGGACAAGCCGGGTGATCCCGAGCGCGCCTTGGCGCAGCTGGAGATGATGTCGGGCAAGACGGTTGAGTTTCGCGACGCCTTGGCGATTCGCCAGCCCGACGGCCGCCTTCTGCGCGGTTTTGCGCTGTCGGTGGTGTCGATGCGCAAGTACACGCGCGACGAAGCCGAGGCGTATCTGCGCATGGATCCCGAGGCCGTCCGCTGCTGCGGCTCGTGCCGCTTCGAGGGCTTGGGCCGGTGGCTGATCGACAGCGCCGTGAGCGCCGACCATGACGCTTTGGTGGGCCTGCCCACCTTGGAGCTGGTTCGGTTGATGCTGATCGCGGGCGCGCGCCTGCTGTGAGCCGTTTGGCCGTTCGCTCGGCCCGTTCCGACAGAATCGAAGCCAGGCTTCAACATCGCTTTAACGACGAAACGCCCCTCGGGGCGTTTTTTTTGTCGGTCAAGCATGCGGGGAAGGAATGAGATGAAAAAGCGCCGACAAATCATGACGCCGGCGTCAGATGCGGCGGCCATGTTGCGCCGGCGCGAAGCAACGCCATTTCGCCGCGTCATGGGTCGGTTTGAAAGCGTTGCGGGATTGCTGACCTTTTGGCGACGGGAACGCCGAGCCGCGCAGGCGTCAACGTTTCTTTGCCGCTTTCCTCTTTTGTCAAGCGCGCGTCGCGGCGCCCACGGCGGGCTGCGGCGTCGCCGCCGGAAGACGGGTCGGAGCGCGGCCGGGGCGGCCGGGCGCCCGGTCTCGGGCCGGGGCGGCGAATCGCGCCCGCGTCGCAGGCGCCGCTTTGCGGTTGCGCCGAGGTTGGCGAGGCGCTCATTGGGCATCGACCGTCGCCGACTGGCTTGGGAAAGCACGACCTGATCGTGGCGCGTCGGGCTCTCCCGCCGCGCCGCGCCTTTTTTTTTCCCCCCCCCCCCCGCGCCCGCCATGCCCTTGGGCTTGCGGAATTTGAGCCGATTCAGGCCCGGCGCAGCAGGATCGCCGCCTGGGCCGCGATCGCCTCGCTTTGGCCCAGGTAGCCCAAGCCCTCGTTGGTTTTGGCTTTGACGTTGACGCGCCCGGGATCCATTCCCAAAGCGTCGGCGATGTTGGCGCGCATGTCGTCGACGAAGGGGGCGAGCTTGGGCTGTTGGGCGATGACGGTCGCGTCGACGTTGACGGCCTCATAGCCGTCGGCGCGCATCAGGATGGCCGCTTGGCGCAGCAGCAGCCCCGAGTCGGCGCCCTCGAATTGGGGATCGTCGTCGGGAAACAGACGGCCGACGTCGCCGCGGCCCAAGGCGCCGAGCAAGGCGTCCGTCACGGCGTGCATCAAGCAATCCGCGTCGGAGTGCCCCAACAGGCCCTTTTCCCAAGGGATGCCGACCCCGCCCAAAATCAGGCGGCGGCCGGATTGAAGCCGGTGGACGTCGTAGCCTTGGCCGATGCGCATTTCGGGCGCGGGAGCGTTGCGGCGCTCAAGATTGCGGTGGTCGTCGTCGCGCCGATCGCCTGCCTCGTCGCGGGCTTTGTTGGCCATGTCGAATCCTTTGTCGTTTGTTTGGGTTGCGCAGCTTGGGTTTTTGCGGGCGGATCGGGCGCGGCGGCTTGGGCCGCCGATTGGGGCCCGAGCCCGGCTCCGGGCTTCGGGCTCCTGCCACTTCCGCCGCCGATTCGGGCCGCCCTTTGCGCGTGCGTCGGTTGGGGCGCGCTTGGGGCCCGCCGCCGTCATCGTCGCGCGGCGCCGGATCGGGAGGGACGCTCAAAAACGGCGCGCCCGAGATCGAACTTCAGCCCGCTTCGGGCCGGTCATTGCGACGGGGAGCGGGCAGCGCGGCGGCTGGCGCGGCGCGCGCCCGGCCGTTGGTTCGGTCTCACAGCAGCAGGCCCGAGCGAATCTGCTCGTCGGCCAAAATGCGCGCGGCCGCGGCCAAGTCTTGCGGCCGCGTGACCTTGAGGTTCTCGCCGAATGCCTCGACCAACAAGGGCCGCAAGTTCGCCTGTTCGATCGCCGACGCCTCGTCGGTCGCGTTGGGCCCCGCTGCGCGCAGGGCGTCAAGCAAAGTTTGCGCGGGAAACATCTGCGGCGTTTGCGCCGCCCACAAGCCGTCGCGCGCCACGGTGCGGTCGATGAAGCCGTTTTCGTCGGCTCGCTTCATGGTGTCGGTCGCGGGCTTGGCCAAAATGGCGCCGCCCGGCCTTCCCCCGCCCAGGTCGATGAGCCGCTCGACGTCGAAAGGGCTCACGCAGCAGCGCGCGGCGTCGTGCACCAAGATGGCGTCGTCGCCGTTGACCAGCCCCTCGCCCAGCAAAAACTCGACCCCCGCGCGCACGGTGTCGGCTCGAAGCGCGCCGCCCCGGCGCAGCGCGATCACGGGCAGCCGCCCTTTGCGCCGGGCGCCGCCTTGCGGCGCGCCGCGCGTTGCGGTTTGCGCCGCCGCGCCGCCGCGCCCGTCCGCTCGCCGCGGGACGCCTCCTTCCGCGCCCTCCCTCGCGCCCTCCCCCTCGCCTGCGAAACTCGCCCCCGGGGCGTCGTTCCAAGCGGGCGAAATCGGCGCGCCGACGCCGCCAAGAGGGCCGTCGCCGCCTTGGGCGGCGCAAGGTTGGTTCCGCGTCGGAGCCGTCGTCGGGGTCGATGCTTGGGCGGGCGCCGGCGTTGCCGCGCTCATTGCGGATCCGGGCGCCCGCTCAAGAGCGTTGGGGTCTGAGGCGCGCCAAGGCAGGGCCGAGTCGGGCGCAACGCCCGCGTCGGCGTCGCCGGCGCCGCCGACGGCGCTTTGGGCGTCTCTGGCGCCGATGGCGGCGCGAGCGCGCGCGGCGTATTCGCGCCCGCGGCGCTTTGAAAAGTGCCCCGGGCCGAGCTTGAAGCAATTGGGCGGCATGGGCATGGCGTCGAAATATCGGTCGTCGGGCGCCAAGTTCAACACCGCGAACGCCACGGAAGGGCACAGGGCGATGCGCCGCAGCGTGTGCCACAGGATCGGGCGGCCCAAAACGGTCGCGTATTGCTTGGGGATGGCGGCCCCGAAGCGCCGGCCCGAGCCCGCGCAGGGCAAAACGACGACGCGCAGGGGGCGGGGCGCCGCGCCGTCGGCGGCGTCGCTCGCGTTTTGGGGGGCCTCGCTACAGCGCATGGCTTGGGCTTTCTTCGGCGGCGGCGCCGACGGGCTCATCGTCGGCGGGCTCTTGGTCGTACACGCACATCGGCTCGGGCGTCTCTTTGCCTTTGTTGAGCGCCGCCTCCAGATTGTCGAGGTACCGGCGGTGCGCCGCGAGCTCCGCCGCGTCGGCTTTGATCACGATCCTCGGCCGGGCGTCGATCAGCTTTTGCCGTCTGGCCTTGAGCTCCGACTCCGAGGGCTGTCCGTCGTCGCCGAAATCGAGCGTCTGCTGCTTCTCGATCATCTTGCGATAGACCTTGAACAGCAGCTCGCAGTCGATCAACGCCCCGTGCAGCGCGCGGTCGCTGCGATCGACCCCGTAGTGGTCGCACAGGGCGTCAAGCGTGCGTCGGGGCTTGTTGGGCAAAACCTCGCGGGCGATGGCGAGCGTGTCGATCACGCCGCCGATGACGCTCTCGAAGGGCGGCATCTTGGCGCGCTTGAATTCCTCGGCCAAAAAGCCCACGTCGAACGGGGCGTTGTGCGCGACGACGGTCGCGCCTTCGACGAATTCCCGAATTTGCTCCGCCGATTCGGCGAAAGTCGGCTTGTCGGCCAAAAACGCGTCGGTGATGCCGTGCACCTTCTGCGCTTCCACATTCATCGCAATGGGCGGGCGAATGTACAGCTGCAGCTTGTTGCCCGTCAGCTGCCCGTCGATCATTTCCAAGGCCGCGACCTCGACGATGTAGTCGGAGCTTTTGTCCAAGCCCGTCGTTTCGGTGTCGAGCACCACGGCCTTATGGGGAATGTTTGTGTCGATCATCGCAATGCCCTTCGGCGCCGTCAAAAACGGCGCATTATAGTGCCCTTTGCCGCGCCGCCCATCTTTTGGCGTCGGCGCGGGTTGGGGAGCCCGAGCGCTCGCCCGTTCGTTTGGGCTCGGCTGCGCTTTTGTGGCTTCGGAGCGCGCCAAGGGGCGCGCCGAATTGGGGTTCGGGTGGGGGCTGGGCGCCCAAACCGGCCGGCGCCCCTTCCTTTCGGCCCGTTTGCGTCGAATGGTGGGGGGAGCCAATCGGCATTGTCGCGTATTGCGCCGCGCGCCCCGGCGTTTTTGTTCGCCCCCGGTTCCGCGTTCGGGCTCGGGCGGCCCGGCTAAGCATGATTGAAACGCGCCCCTTGGGCGCCCGGGTTGGGACGGCGCCGCGCCCTTGGCCCCAAATCGATTGGGTCGAAGCGGGCGCGTTTCAAGATTCGCCGCAGTCGGAGCGGCGGGCGCCTTGAAGCGCCCCGCCGCTCGCGCTTGCCCGGGCGGCGGGGCGCGGCGGCCGATCCGGGCCCGGCCGGCCCGGCGCATGGGCTCAAAGAGCCGCGCCGGGATTGGCAAGGCCGCGCCTTTTGCAATATAAGGTTGGCAATGCGGGCGAAGAACAAGCCGCCGGGCCGGGCGCCCGGCGCAAGCCAAGGGAGAGGCCAATGGAGCCGATGGATCGTGAGAATGCGGGGAAAAATGAAGGCGGCGCGGCGCCGATGGGCGAAGGGCGGGAAAAAGGCGCCTTGTGCGAAGAGATCGTTGAGGGCATCGCCCGTTTGCACAAGGGCGCGCGCAGCTTGACGTTGGCGACCCAAAACAAAGACGGGACGCCGGATTTGAGCGTCGCGCCGTACGTGTTTTTCGACGGGGCGTATTGGGTGTTTTTGTCGCGCTTGGCCCGCCGCACCGCCAATTTGCGCCGCGATGGCGCGGCGGCGTTGATGCTGGCGCAGGATGAGTCCGAGGCGCCCGACGTCTATGCGCGGGCGCGCTTGAGCTTTCCGGCCCGATCCGAGGAGGTCGGCCGCGACGAGCCGATGGGCCGAAAAGCGATGGAGCTGTTGGCGCGCCGCTTCGGCCCGACCTTCGAGACGTTGAGCGCGCTGCCCGATTTTGCTTTGTTTCGGCTGATCCCGGGCAGGGGCCGGCTGATCTTGGGCTTCGGCAAAGCGTTCAACGTTTCGGCCGAATCCGAGCTCAAAGACGCCGCCGCCCGGATCGGCAAGGACGACGCTTAAGGGCCGCAAGGCGCCGAGTCGGCGCCGAGGCTTCGCCGGCCCACCGGTTGGGCCGGGCAGCCGGTTTGTTTTGGCGCGTGGTCGCCGCGCCTGTCCTTTTCGCTCGGCGCCTTGGCCCTGCCGAAGTCCTTTCGGCGCGCTTGGGCCACAAGGCGCCGGCTGGGTGATGCCTGGGCGGCGCGACGCCCCCCCCCCCCTCCACACACACTACATACGCGCGCGCCGCCTCTTGCCTTAGCGCCGGGTCCACTCGTAGGCGACGGCGCGTTCGTCGAAATGCTTGAGCGGCCCGTGGCCTTTGCCCAGCTTCCAGTTCTTTGAGCCCTCGATGGCCCGCTGTTCGTATTCCTTGGCGCACTCGACGGCTTGCTCGACGGATTCGCTCTGCGCCAGCAGGCAGGCGATGGCCGAGGAGTAGGTGCAGCCGCTGCCGTGCGTGTTGTTGGTTTCCACCCGAGGCTTTGAAAACGCCGTTCTTTTGCCCCGTTCGACCAACCAATCGGTCGCGTTTGGGCCGGTCATGTGCCCGCCTTTGGCCAGCACCCTCTTGGCCCCGAAGCCCAAGACCGTTTCGCTTTGCTCCAGCAGCTCCGCCTCGCTGCGCGCTTCGCCGCGCGCCCCCGCCAAGCGCGCGAGCTCCAAGGCGTTGGGGGTCACGACCTCGGCCAAGGGCAGCAAAATGTCGCGCAGGCCCTCGGCAGCGCTGTCTTTCTCGATCAGGCTGTCGCCCGACGTCGCGGCCATGACGGGATCCCACACCACGTTTTTCAGCCCCCATTTCTTGATCACGCGGGCGATGGCGCGGGCCGCCTCGACCGTGGGCGCCATGCCGATCTTGACCGCGTCGATCTCGACGTCTTCCAAGACAATCTCGCATTGCCGCTCGATGAGCTCCGCCGGAACCGGGTTGAGCGACTCGACTCGGCGCGTGTTTTCGACGACCAACGCCGTGACGGCCATGCAGGCGTAGCCGCCCAAGGCGCTGACGGTTTTGATGTCGGCTTGGCATCCGGCCCCGCAGGAGGGGTCGGAGCCCGCGATGATCAAAACATGGGGATGAGGCGTGGGGCGATTCATGGCAATCCTTTCAAGGCGCGGCAACCCGGGCGCCCTGCGCCAAGCGGCGTCGGCGCCCGACGATTTTGCGTTCGTTCGGGCGCGGCGCCGGCCCAAGCCGGATCGGCAAGAACGCGCAAAGCGGAAAACGGGTTTGCGGAGCCAAAAGAACAGGGAAACGACAAAGGAAAAGCAGGAGAAAAAGCAAAATCAAAGCAAAACAAAA
>CAJPTP010000016.1 GCA_905373555.1 uncultured Francisella sp.
GGGCCCAAGGCGGCGGCTTGGCGGCCCGCCGCCGGCGCGGGGCGGTCGGCTCTTCCAAAAAAAGGGCGCTTGGCAAACGGCGATGCGCCCGCATGTTGCGTACAACGCGAGCCGCGCCGAGCGCGCCGCGGGGAGGGAGACGGAATGCCCGGGCAATCGTTGCTGAATTTTCCGACGGATTCCTTCCCCGATTTCGAGGTCATGGTCGGCGAGAAAAACGCCGAGCTGCTGTACCAGCTGAAAAACGAGTCCGTCGGTTTGTTTTATCTGTGGGGGCCGGAAGGCGCGGGGAAAAGCCTGCTGCTGAAGGCGTGGGCGCGCTCAAGCCCCGATTTCGGCGCCGCCGGGGTGTTCATTTCGCTCGCCGACAGAGCCGAGTTGGAAGAGATCTGGAATCTGCCCATTCGGCGTTTTGCCTTGGGCGACATCGACCGATGGGACGAGCGCTCCTTGCAAGGCGTCTTCAATTTGATCAACAGGCTCAAGCAAGACGGCGGCAGGTTGGCGGTCAGCGCGCAGACTCCGCCCTCGGGGCTGGCAATGCGCGAGGATCTGCGCTCGCGCCTGGCCCAAGGCTTGGCCTACGAAATCAAGCCCATGGATGACGCGGAGTTGGCCCGCGCCGTGCGCGCCTATGCCCTTTGCAAGGGCATCGAGCTCAACGGGGCGTGCGTTTCTTACCTGTTCAACCGCGTGGCGCGCGATTTGAACGGGGCTTTCGCGGCCGTGGACAAGCTGGCCGTTTATTCCGCGCAAACGCAAAGGCGGGTCACGGTGTGGCTGATTCAGCGCTGTTTCGGCGCGCCGAATCCGGGATCCGCGCCCCCGGGCGCCGAGCCCAAGGGCGAGGGCGGGCTCTTCGGCCCCTCGGCCGGCTTGTCGGCAAAACCAAGCTTGGGCGTTGGCCCGCAACCGAATCCGGAAAGAGGCGATGGCGAAACTGGCGATGTTTGATTTGGACCACACCTTGATCGGCGTGGACTCCGACGACGAGTGGCCGAAATTTTTGGCCGACCTGGGGATTTTGGGCGAGAACGCCCGAAAAACCGGCGAAAAGCACATGCGCGACTACGAGGCGGGCGTTTTGGATTTGGAGGCGTTTTTGGCGTTTCAGCTTAGCCCCCTCAAAGGGCATACGGAAGCGGAGCTGGAGTCGCTGCGAAACCGCTACGTCCAAACCGTGATTCGCCCGGCCGTGCTGCCCAAAGTCATGGGCCGCGTCGAAAAGCACCGCGCCGCGGGCGATGAGACGGCTTTGGTTTCCGCGACCAACGAATTTTTGGTCGAGCCCATCGGCAAAATGCTGGGCTTTCAAAATATAATCGCAAGCCGCCTCGAGCGCGACGGCGAGGGGCGTTTCACCGGCCGCACGACGGGCGTGCGAAGCTATCGCGAGGGCAAGGTGGAGCGCGTGGCCGAGTGGCTGGCTCAAAGCGGCAAGGCGCTGGGGGATTTCGAGGAAACCCATTTTTACAGCGACTCGTTCAACGATTTGCCCCTTTTGGGGGCCGTCACCCATCCGCACGCTGTGAACCCCGACCCCAAGCTGCGTCGCATCGCGCAAGAAAGCGGATGGGATGTGATCGAGGCTTGAATCGGGCGCGGCGCTTTTTTCTGTTTCGCCGCCTGCGCGGCCCCGCGCAGCGTCGGCGCGCGGCCGCTTCGGCGGCCGCTTGTTGTGAGGGGAAGCCGGCCTTGGCGCTTCCCAAGGATAGGGATCATGCTCAGAAACATGTTGGGCGGGAAAATTCACCGCGCCGCGGTGACCGCCGCGGATTTGAATTACGTCGGCAGCATCACGGTCGATCGGGATCTGCTTGACGCCGCGGGCATTCAGGTCAACGAGCGCGTGCTGGTGGTCAACAACGCCAACGGCGCCCGCTTGGAGACGTACGCCATCGAAGGCGAGCGCGGCAAGGGCGACGTCTGCCTCAACGGCGCCGCCGCGCGCTTGGTTCAGGTCGGCGACGCCGTCATCATCATGTCCTTTGTCATGGTCGACGCCCAAGAGGCGAAAACCCATCGGCCGAAAGTGGTGTTGGTCGGGGAGGGCAACAAGATTTTGAAGGTGCTGGACGGGGAGCGCGCGTTCACCGACGTGGCGCAGGCCGTGCGCGATGCGCAAAACCGGGCTTGAGGGTCGAGGGCTTGGGCGCGCAAAAAAAAAAGCGGCGGGGCGTCCCGCCGTTTTTTTTTTTCCGATCTTTTGCGAATCGCTTGTCTCGAAATGTTCGGCTTCTTTAAGAACCGGGGACAAATTCTTTCAAGGCCGCTCAATCGCCGTCGCGCACGGGCTGCAGGTAGCTTAGGGCGAGGGCGGCGCTTTTGCCTCGGGCGCCGAGCAGCTTCAGCAAAGGCGCGGTTTCTTTTAGAAGCCGGCAGTCTCGGCACAGTCCGTTCCACGCTTGGCGTCTGGCCTTGCCCATGGAGGCGACCTCTTTCAAGAAAGCTTCCCGGCATTCGTTTTCGTAGGCTTTCACGTAGTTGGCGCTGGGCAACAGGTAAAAAATCAAGTCGCGCATTTGCGCCTCTTCGGCGGTCATGAACTCAAGCGGGTCGTCGTCCAAGCCGATGTACGCCCAGCGGTCGTCGGGATCGGGGGCGCGCGGCGTCGCCAAAAAATCGGGGCGCTCCTTGGCGCCCGCGGGGGAGAGCAGCATGTTTTTGGGCTTGGCGCGAAAAAGGAAACTGCCCGCCTCGCGAATGTCGCGCAGCCGGCGCAGGCCTTCCAGCCACCAAACGTAGCGCAGGTTGACGGGGGCTCGGCTTAGAAAAGAGTCGAAATTGAGAAAAGGCCTCGTCTCGGCGAGGTCTTCCATCAGCAGCCCCGACTTTTCGCCCAAATCGGGGAGCCGGGGCATTGACCGCAGCCGCTCCTTGATCGGTCTGCTCGTGGGAAAAACGTCGCGCATGATCTCCAGGATCGGCGCGTCGTTGAGGCGCTTGAGCTCGGCCGCCAGCTTGAAGGGAATAACCCGGCCTTTGAAAATCAGGGCGAGAGGTTGGGGCGCCGCGAAGCCTTTGGAGCGCAGCTCGGTCGCTTTGAGCGCCTCGTCGAACAGCAGCTCGTCGGCGGACTTGATGCTTCGGCGCAAATACCGCCCCAAGGACTCGCCGCGCGTGGAGGCGAAATAGGCGGTCTCGACCGTAAGGCCGTGCTTGGACACGCCCGCCCGCGCGTACGCCGAGCGCCTTTTCCCCGCCAAATCGACGTCGCATCGGCGCAGGTTCTCGTTTTGCGTCGAGAGAATCGAGGCCAAGGCGGCGACGGCGTCGGCGCTCGCGTCGACGGGCTCCGAGGCGGCTTGGGCTGACTTGGCGGCGTGGCCGGCATGGCCGGCGCGCTCGGCGCTTGGCGCCTCCGGGGCGACGGGAGCCGGGCTCGAGGCGCGGGCTTGGCCTTCGGCGCTTGGCGCCGCGGGGCCGCTGTCTGCGCCCGGCTCCGCCCCTGTGTGGCGTAAGTTTAAATTTCGAATCATGTCAAAACCGATTTTCCCGCCCGCGCTGATCCCGCTTGGCGGCGCGCTTGGGCCGGATGGAAGGCGGCGAAGGACGCGAAGGCCAACGCCCGGCTTGTTCCGGTCTGATTGGGTTTGGTGTTTGTCTCTCGCCCGGTGTTTGGGGGATCGGCGGGAGCCCGCTTTTGCGCCGTTCTTCCCCAACCCGCGGGAAAATGGCCGAAAGCTCGGCTCGGGCGGCGCGCATTTTGGGGCGGCCAAGCGCCGGGGCGGCCAAGCGCGATGGAAAAAAGGCGAGGCCGCATTGTCAGCCGCTTGCGCGGCCGATCATTTGTCGAAGCGCCGCGCTTGGCGGCGATTTTCGGCTTTTTTCATCTTGCTTGCGTTGTGTCGGCTTTCATGCCCGGATTGGCTCTATGAGCGGGGTTTCAAAACTCGTCGCCGCGCGCGGGCTCTCGCGCGGGCGCGACGCCCATGCGCGAGCGCAGGGTCGGCGGCGTTCCCGAAAAGACGGCGGCGTAATAGGCGGCGTTGGCCATGACGTTTTTCACGTATTCGCGGGTCTCGTCGAAGGGGATGGTCTCGGCGTAAATCGTTGCGTCCATCGGAACGTCGGCCTGCCAACGCCGGGCCCGGTTGGGGCCGGCGTTGTAGCCCGCCGTCGCGAGCGCCTCGTGGCCCAGCTTGGCCTCGACGTCGCCCAAATACCACGTTCCCATGCGCACGTTGACGTCCATGTCGTTGGGGTCGTAACCGCTTAGGCCGATCTTGCGGGCGATGAGCTTCGCCGTGCCCGGCATCACCTGCATGAGCCCTTGGGCGCCCGCGCGGCTGCGCGCGTTGTACATGAAGCGGCTTTCCTGCCGAATGACCCCATACACCCAATCGGGGCGCACGCCGTGGGCGCGCGACCATTTTTCGACCAAATCGCGGAACGGGGCCGGGTAGCGCAGGGAGAAGACCAGCAGGCCGTCCGCCTTGTCGGCGCTGTAGATCGACATTTCGTGAAAGCCCGCCCGCTCGGCCACCGCGGATGCGGCGATCAAGGCGGCGTCGCCGTAGGGGCGCATGGCGTAGCGCCATTGCCTTTGCGCCGCGGTTCGCATCGCGCGGTCGGAGCGCTCGATCGACGCCCGAAACAGCGTCAAGGCGCGCATGACGGCCCCATCGGCCAGCACGGCGTTGCTTTCCCTGGCCGCGGGCTTGGGCGCGGCGTCGGCGAACGGCAAAGACCGGCCGATGGCGTCGGCGGCAAGCAGCGCATAGTAGTTGCGGCCGGAATCCGCCGCTTGGGCGTACAGCGCCGAGGCTTGGGCGCCAAAACCCAAACGGCGCAGGCACTCGGCCTTCCAATACAGCCACGCGGGCTTGGAGCGCAGACGGGGCGGCATGCCGTCGATCGCGCGCGACAAGGCATTCCAGTTTTGCAGGCGCAGGGCGGATCGGGCGCGCCACTCGAACTGCTCGTCGTTCATCGCGTAGGGGTCGGCGAAGCCGTACAGCCGCAGCGCCGCGGCCGGGTTCAAGTCCTTGGCCTTGGACAAGCCCAGCGCCCCGTAGGCGAAGGCGTAGGGGTTGGGCAAACCGCGGATGGGAATGGTCGAGACGTCGCCGCGGGCAATGAATTCCTCGGCGGCGGGGCTGTTGCGCCCCTTGGGCGTGACGATGGGCGCGATCTCGCGCGCGGCTTGCGCGAATTGGGCGACGGAAGGAGGCAGGGCGGCGTCGCCGTTTGGGTCGTCCAAGCTGAAGCCCAGCGCCCGCGACAAGGTTTCGGCCTCGCGGCGCTGCCCCGCGGAAAGATTGACCAAAACCCGCTTGAACGCCAAATGCGCCGGCACTTGGCCCGCCCCGACGCCCCACGCGATCAGGTCGTTGCACAAGGCGGGCAGCGGTTCGTTGGACTCGGCCAAAGTCCGGGCCTGCGGCGAATGGCCTTTGGTCGAGAAAACGCGCCCGTATTCCACGGCGCACAGCAATTCCTTGTCGGCATCGACCGCCTCGCGCGAAATCTTGGCCAAGGCGCTTGAAAACAACGTGAACTCGCGCCGTTTGGCCATTGAGATGGCCCACGCCTTGGCCACGTCCTCGGTCATGGCGTTGTCGCCGGATTGGACGAACGCTTGGGCGGCCAAATCGTCGCCCGACTTGGCCGCGGCCAGCGCCCCGTTGAAGGCGTCATAGTCGGCCAGAGTCGAAAGCGGGTCGTCGGCGGGGCGGTTGGGAACGGAGAACGGGGCGGCGGCGCGCCGCTCGGCCAACGAGCCTTGGCTCACATGCGCCGATTTCTGGCCGTCGGCCTCTCCGCCGTTGGCGCAGCCGGACAGGGCGGCGCCGGCGGCGCACAAGGCCAGCGCCATGCCCGCCGCCGACAGGCGGCCGCAGGCCAAGCCGATGGGGCCGATCCGACCCGTTTTCGAGAGTGAGGTCATGCTTGATCCTTGCCTTGGGGCTTCGGCGACGCAAAAGCGGAAGGGAAGGGAACGGGAACGGAAAAAGGGCGACGGGCGCGCGGCGCGGGGCCATGGGGCGGAGCGCAAAGACGCGGGCCGCCCGACAACCGAACGATCGAACGATCGGCCGACACGCCCCGCCCGAGTTGCGATGGATTCTAACATTGCGGCATGCCGCCTTAAAATCGGGGCGCCGCTTGGGCGTGGTTCGGTTTCCCTCTCATTGTTCGCATTCCGTTGCTCTTGCCGCCCCATTCCGGTTTTCTTGCCATTATATTCTTTATGTTTTTTCTCTGTCTTGACGCGTTCTTGGGTTTGTCGGCTCTGCGTTGTTTTTTTTCCGGATTATCGGCGCTCTTCTTTTCTTGGCGTCTTGGCGTCTGTTTCCTTTGCCGGCGTCAGTTTCTCCAGTAACCCGGCGTGAGAATCATCAAGACGGGAAAAATCTCAAGACGGCCCAGCAGCATGGAGAAAATCCCCAAGCATTTTTGCAGCGCGGTGATGGTCGTCATGTCGCCGGATGGCGTGAACTGGCCCAAGCCCAAGCCCATGTTGGTGATGGTGCTGACCGTGAAGCCGAACGAGGTGACGGGGTCCAGGCCCGAGAGCACCAGCAGAAACGTCAACAGCACCACAAAGGAGCAGTAGACGAACACGAACGTGCTCACGGTCAGCGCCGTGCGCTCGGGGATGATCTGCCCGTTGATTTTGACGCGCGCCACGGCGTTGGGGTGCATCAGCAAGGTCAGTTCGCGGGTCACGAATTTGAACAGCACGATGGCGCGGATCATTTTGACGCCGCCGCCCGCGGAGCCCGCGTTGCAGATCATGTTGGCCAAAATGAACATCCAAATCGAGCCCAAAAACGGCCACGTTCCGAAATCGTAGCCGGAAAAGCCGCAGGCCAAGCTCGCGGAGATGTAGTTGAAGGCGGTGTGGCGGAAACTGTCGGCCCAGGCATGCTCGCCGTAGCCGTATGTCCCGTTGAGCCACAGGGCGAGGCTGACAAACAGGATGCTGCCAAACAGCAGGGCGGAGCTCACGCGCACCTCAAGGTTTTGCCAGTACGGCTTGAAAGAGCGCCCCGTCAGGGCGTGGTAGTGGGTGGTGAAGGAAATGAAGCCCGACAGCATCGCGCACATCAAAATCAGCTCGATCAGGGGGCTGTCGAAGTAAGCCACGGAGCTTGCGTGCGTCGAAAAGCCGCCCAAGCTCACGCTGGCCAACGCATGGCATACGGCGTCGAGCCAAGTCATGCCCGCCAGCCGCAGCGCCAGAAGCGTCCACAGGGTGAAAGCGACGTAAATCGACCACAGAGATTTGGCGGTGGAGGTGATGCGCGGGGTGAGCTTTTTGGATTTGTCGATGCCGGACGTCTCGGCCCTGAACAGCTGCATGCCGCCCACGCCCAACATCGGCAAAATCGCGACGGCCAACAGAATGATGCCCATGCCGCCCAACCAATTGAGCAAATGCCGCAAAAAATTGATCGAGGGGGGCAGGGCGTCGGGCAGCGCCGCCATGGAGATTCCGGTGGTGGTCAGGCCCGAGACCGCCTCAAAAAAAGCGTCCAAGGGTGAGAATGCTTCGATCCCGAAATACAGCGGGACGGCGGCCAAGGCGCTGAAGCCCACCCACACCCAAAACACGAGCGTGAAGCCGTCTTTGGGGCGCAGCTCCTTTTGGTAGGGGCGCGTGAGCAGCGCCGCCAAAGAGCACAGACAAAAGGAGGTCAGACCGCAGCGCAAATGCAGCCCCAGCAGGCCATCGCCCGTCAAAATCGAAACGACTCCGGGCGACAGCAGCGCAAGGCTGAAAAATGCGCCCAATTTGAACAGGGCGTAAGTCGTGGACAGCAAATTGCGCATCGAAGCGACGTCTCCGGACAGCGGCGGCGCCCAAGCGGGCCGCCGGCGCGCGATTATAACGCCCGGCGCCCCCCGCCTTTCGGGCGCGTCTTGCGCTTGAAGGCGGGCTTGGCGCGGGGCGGGCCGGCGTCGCTTATCCTGCTCTTGCCCCGGCGCGTGTTGCGTTTTTTCGACGGCTCGCTTGGGAATGGGCCGGCGCGCGGCGGCCGCGCTTTTTTTGAGCAATCCCAATCGCGTGAGCGGGTTGGAGCGTCAATCTTTCGGGCTTTTTGCCGCATCGGGGCGGATTGGCCCCCCAAAAAAAGCCCCGGGGGATGAAATTTTTTGCGCAGGCGCCGCGGCTTGGCTTGCCTTGGCGCCGCGTCCCGGCTATAATTCGCAAATCGTCGGCGTTGCCAAACGGCAACCGGCCGCGTCGTAGACACGTAGCTCAGTTGGTTAGAGCATCACCTTGACATGGTGGGGGTCGTTGGTTCGAATCCAATCGTGTCTACCACAACAGATCGCATGCGACTCGGGCGCCAAGGCGCCGTTTCGTCGCGCCGCCAAGATCGAGTCGTCGAGTCGTCCGCGCTGACGGCTTTTTTTATGGCCGCGTGTTTAGGCAAGGCAAGCCCGGGGCCGGCTCTTTGGGGAGTCGAATCGGGCTTTTTTTGTTTGCCCCGGAGGCCCGGCCGTTTGGCACGGCAAGCCCGACTTCGCGCCGCCGCTTGCCTTTGGCCGCGCGCCGCAAGCCGCCGCGCCGCGCCGAGCCGCGCCGAGCGATCGGAATCGTCAAATCGGGAGGCCCCAAGGGCGCCCGTCAGGAAAAAACATGCCCGTATACACTTTGCCGGACGGAGCCCAAAAGAGCTTCGACGCCCCCGCCAACGCCTTTGAAATCGCCAAATCCATCGCCCCCGGCCTGGCCAAGAAAACGCTGGCCGCGAAATTGGACGGCCAAACGCTGATCGACGCGTCGCGGCCGATCGAGCGCGACGCGCGCGTGCAGATCGTGACGCCGTCCGACCCCGAGGCTTTGGGGCTGCTGCGCCACTCCTGCGCCCACCTCATGGCCCAGGCGGTGTCGCGGCTCTACCCCGAGGCGAAGTTCGCCATCGGCCCCGTGATCGAGGACGGCTTTTACTACGACATGGCCTACGAGCGGCCCTTCACGCCCGAGGATTTGGAGCGCATCGAGGCCGAGATGCGCAAGATCGCGAAGGAAAACATCAAGGTTGAGCGCAAAGAGGTCAGCCGGGATGCGGCGCTGGAGCAGTACGAAAAAGCGGGCGAGCGCTTCAAGGCCGAGATCGTTCGGGACTTGCCGCAAGACGCCGTCATCACCGAGTACACCCAAGGGGATTTCACCGACCTGTGCCGCGGGCCGCATCTGCCATCCACGGGCTATTGCAAGGTGTTCAAGCTGCTTAGCGTCGCGGGCGCGTATTGGCGCGGCGACAAAGACAACGAGATGCTGCAGCGAATTTACGGCACGGCATGGTTTTCCAAGGAGGACTTGGACTCCTACCTCAAGATGCTCGAGGAGGCCAAGAAGCGCGACCACCGCAAGCTCGGCCGCGCGATGGATCTGTTCCATCTTCAAGACGAGGCGCCGGGCTTGGTGTTTTGGCATCCGCGCGGCTGGACGCTGTGGCAAGTCATTGAGCAGCACATGCGCCATGAGCTGGCGCAGGCGGGATATAAAGAGGTGCGCACGCCGATGATCATGGACCGCTCGCTGTGGGAGCGCTCCGGCCATTGGGAAAACTACAAAGAGAACATGTTCACCACGAGCTCCGAAAAGCGCGAGTTCGCCGTGAAGCCCATGAACTGCCCGGGCCACGTCCAAATCTTCAAGTCCGCTTTGCGCTCCTACCGCGATCTGCCCTTGCGCTTGGCCGAGTTTGGCAGCTGCCACCGCAACGAGCCCTCGGGCTCGCTGCATGGGCTCATGCGCGTGCGCGGCTTCGTCCAAGACGACGCCCACATTTTTTGCGCCGAGAGCCAAATCGAGTCCGAGGCCAAGGCCTTCAACAACTTGGTGATGCGCATCTACCGCCAGTTCGATTTCAACGACGTCTCGGTCAAGCTGTCGCTGCGGCCGGAAAAGCGCGCGGGCAGCGACGAAGTGTGGGATCGGGCCGAGGAGGGTCTGCGCCAGGCGCTGCGCGCCTGCGGCGCGCAATGGGAGGAGCTGGAGGGCGAGGGCGCCTTTTACGGCCCCAAGGTCGAATACCACGTCAAAGACGCCTTGGGCCGCTCTTGGCAGTGCGGCACGATTCAGCTGGATTTCGTTCTGCCCGAGCGCCTCGACGCCGAGTACGTCGCCGAGGACAACTCGCGCAAGCGGCCCGTCATGCTGCACCGCGCCGTGATCGGCTCCTTCGAGCGCTTCATCGGCATGCTCATCGAGCACTACGCGGGCGCCTTCCCCGTTTGGCTGGCCCCGGTGCAGGCGGTGGCCATGAGCATTTCGGAAAAGCAGCGCGACTACGCCGAGCAAGTCGCCCGAAAGCTGGTCGACGCGGGGTTTCGGGCCGAGGCGGACACGCGCGACGAGAAGATCGGATACAAGATCCGCGACAACAGCGCCCAAAAGTATCCCTACATGCTGGTGTTGGGCGATGAGGAAAAGGAATCGGGCGCCGTCTCGGTGCGCCGCCGAGGCGAAGATTTGGGCAAAATGCCCTTGGATGATTTCATCGCGAGGCTGCGCGCCGACGTCGGCCAAGCGTTCAAGGAAGATTGAGGCCCAAGCGGGCATGCTCGCCAAGCCCGCCAAGCGAACGTGTTAAAATCGGCAGCTCGATATTGTTGATGTTTGTTAGTTTATCCATGCGCAAGCGGCTTGGCGGCGGCCCGACGAGACCGGCCCGGCCGCGGCGCCACGAGGAGATTCACCATAGCTCAGGATAGGGAAAGGGGCACTCGCATCAACGGCGAGATTCGCGTGAAGGAAGTGCGCCTGATCGGCGCCGACGGAGAACAGGTTGGCGTTGTCTCGACGTTTGAGGCGATGCGCATGGCCCAAGAGGCCGATTTGGAC
>CAJPTP010000017.1 GCA_905373555.1 uncultured Francisella sp.
AATTTCACACAGCAAGCCTACACTTCCCCCCGTTCTTGGCCAACGTTGCGGTTTTCCGCGGCCGGGGGCGGGCGTTGAGATCGGTTTGCCAAGCGCGCCGCGCGCCGCCCGGCCTTTCCGGTTTTTCCGCTTTTCGGCCCGTTGTCGTTGTGTTTGCCCAATGGCGCCGCAAGCCCTTTTGAACCTCCGGCCTTTTGAATATGGATCGTTATGTCCCGCAACGTTGACAAGTTTTCCTTTCCCTTTTGGGTCGCCCACCGAGGCGGCGGCAACCTGGCTCCTGAAAACACCATGCAAGCCTTTGAGATGGGCTACAAGCGCGGCTTTCGGGCCTTCGAGTGCGACGCCCGCATCACCAAAGACGGCGCGGCCGTGGTCGCGCACGACGACGATTTGGCGCGCACGGGCGGGATCGACGCGCAAATCGCGGATCTGACGCTCAAGCAGCTGCAATCCTACGATTTGAATTGCTCGTCGAGCGAGTTTCACGGGTGTTTTGCGCCCACCGTCGAGCAGGTGTGCGCGTTTTGCCTGGAGCGCGGCTGCGCCCTGAATTTGGAAATCAAACCCGCCTTGGGGCTGGAGGAAAAAACCGCCAAAGCCGCCGCGGACGCCGCGCTGCCGTTTGCGCAGAAGGGCTTGCCCATCCTGTTTTCCTCTTTTTCCGAGGAGAGCCTGCATTGGCTGGAGCGCAACCAACCCCAAACCCAAAGGGCGCTGCTGAAGGCTTTTTGCGTCGACGAAGAAGCGTTGCTGGAGTCGCTCGCAGGCGTCGGGGCCTTTGCCGCCAACCTCTACTGCGAGGATTTGACGGAAAGCTTGGTTCAACAGTTGCATGACGCAGGGTACGAAGTGTACGTCTGGACGCCCGAAACGCTGGATGAGGCCGTGAAAATGGCCTCCATGGGCGTCGACGGCGTCATCACCGACGCCGTGAGCGAGGTGGGGGAGAAATTCTTAAGCGACGAGCGCGCCGCCGCCAGCCCCCTCAACCCCATCGCAAGCCCGGCCCAAGCCTGATCCTCGGCCCCAAGCAAACCCGGCGCAAGAGCGCTCAGCGAAGGCGCGGCCGCGCTGGGCCGCCGATTTGGCGCGCCGGCTTGGCGGGCAAGGCGCGAGGCGGCTTGGTTCGGCCTGGTTCAGCTTGGCCAAGCCGTGGCTGGCTTTTCTCGGCTTGCGCGACGAAAAACGCTCGAAAGCAGACTTGCGCCGCGCGGGTCAAACGCAATGCGTCCGAAGAGACGCGGCGCAAGTTCGCAGGTCAAAAACAGGCGCGCCCGCGCGGGCAACGGCTTTTTTTGACCCAAAAATACGCCGATCGGTCGAGTTTTATGACAGACGGTCACAATTCTTCGGACAGGCGAAAACAACCGGGCAATAAGGAACCGAGCGAATCAGGGCCGACTCCAGGCATAGGGGCGATCCGGCAACCCGGATCCGCAGCCCTTTTCGACCGCTTGCCGCCTTTGCCCGTCCGGGTCAAATTTGGACGGCGCTCGGCCCGACTCGCCCCTCGCATGGGAACGACGAGGCATGCGCCGTTTTGCCGCCTTAGCCGAACATCGCGCATTGGGGCCCGGGGCTCTTTGTTGATCTTGGGGCGTTTTCCCTTCGCCCGACGCGATTGCCGTCTGTCCTGCCAAAAGAAAGGTTTCGCATGTCTTTGACCGCCAACTTCAAATCCGAAATCAAAGCCATCCTCGCGGCCGCCGCCTTCGCGGCGCTGTGCTCCTGCTCGCCGTCCGGCGATTCGGCCTCGGGGCGAAACGCCGCATCCCCCTCGGGCGGCTCGAACCCTGAGCCCGCCCGGGCGCCCGCGGCCGCCAAGACGGAAATCTCCTTTTGGCATTCGATGGACGGCTCCTTGGGCAAAACCTTGTCCGGATTGATCGACGAATACAACGCCTCGCAGAGCAAGTACAAAGTCAACGCGCAGTTCAAAGGCGGCTACGCCGAATCGATGAACGCGGGCGTCGCAGCGTATCGGGCGGGACAAGCGCCGGACATTCTGCAAGTCTTCGAGGTTGGGACGGCGACCATGATCCACTCGGGCGGCGCGATCAAACCCGTCTATGAGATCGCCGCGGAAACCGGGGGCGATCTTGACGCCAAGGATTTGATCGGCGCCGTCGCCTCCTACTACTCCGACAAAGACGGCAAGCTGATTTCCATGCCGTTCAACAGCTCCACGCCCGTGATGTACTACAACAAAGACGCCTTCAAAAAGGCGGGGCTGGATCCGAAGATTCCGCCCAAAACTTACGGCGACCTCAAAACCCAGACCAAGGCGTTGGCCAAGGCGACGGGCTGCGGCTACACGACGACTTGGCCGGCGTGGCTGTTTTTGGAAACGTTCTCGGCTTGGCACAACGTTCGCTACGCCACAGAAAACAACGGGTTCGGCGGGCTCAAGGCGCGCATCGACCTGACCGATCCCGTTTACAAGCGTTTGTTTTCCGACCTCAAAAACATGTCTTCCGACGGCTCCTTCGTCTACGGCGGCCGCGCCGACAACGCCTACGAGCTGTTCGTCGGCGGCAAGTGCGCCATGATGACGGGCTCTTCGGCCTCCTACGCCGACATTTCCCAAAACGCGAGATTCGACTGGGGCGTTGCGCCGCTGCCCTACTACGGCGACGTCCCGGGCGCCCCCCAAAACACCATCATCGGCGGCGCCTCGCTGTGGGTCTTCTCGGGCAAGGGCAAGCCCGTGTACGAGGGCGCGGCCGATTTCTTCAAGTTCCTCGCCCGGCCCGAGAACGCCGCCAAATGGAGCAAAGAGACGGGCTACGTTCCCGTCACGCGATCGGCCCGCGATCAAATCGAGGCGTCCGGCTTTTACAAGGAAAGGCCCGGGGCCGACGTCGCCATCGAGCAGCTCGACGCGGACGTCACCGACGCCTCGCGAGGCGTGCGCTTGGGCAACCTCGCCGACATCCGCAACATCGAGGAGGGCGTCATGGAGCGCATGTTCGCCGACAAAATCTCCGTCGACGAAGGCTTGAAAGAAATGCAGGACAAGTCCAACGAAGTCTTGGAGCGGTTCGAGAAAGACCACGCCAACGAGTGAGCGCAAAGAGGGGCTTGGCGGGCCGGAAACGGCCGGCCGGCCAAACCGCGGCGAGGGCTTAGGGTCATGCCGACAGGAAAGGCTTGACGAAGTCGGCGATCTGTTTTGGATCCATTCCGAACTCGGGCGGCAAGCCGGGATCGGGATCGAAACCTGAAACGAACCTGAAACGGAACCGGAACCGAAATCGGATTCGCCCAAAGAGGAGCCCATGGAAACGAGCGTTTATCGCGGGCGGCGCGCGCTGCCGTATTTGCTGATGCTGCCGCAATTGGCGGTGGTGGCTGTGTTTTTTTATTGGCCCGCGTTGGACGGGGCCGTTTCGTCCTTTTACAGGATGTCGGCGTTTGGCGGCTCCAAAACGTTCGCTGGCTGGGACAACTTCGCGCGGCTGTTCGATCCCTCAAGCGGGTATCTGCAATCGGTCAAGGTCAGCGTCGAATTCGCCGCCGTCGTCACGATCGCGGGATTGGCGGGATCCTTGCTGTTGGCCTACTGCGCAAGCAACGTGAAAAAAGGGGCGGGGTTTTACCGGGTGGCCCTGATCATTCCCTACGCGGTCGCGCCTGCGGTCGTGGGCATGATTTTTCGCTTCATCTTCAATCCCGCCTCGGGATACTTGGCCTTGTTTTTGGGGCGTTTCGGGATCGAATGGAATCCCGCGCTCAACGGCGCCCACGCCTTCGTTTTGGTCTCGGCGTGCGCCGTGTGGGCCAACATGTCGTACAACTTCGTCTTTTTTTACGCGGGCTTGCAGGCCATTCCCCGATCCTTGATCGAGGCGTCGAGCATAGACGGCGCGTCTCGATGGGCGCAGTTTTGGCGCATCGTCTTCCCGCTGCTGGCGCCCACGACCTTCTTTCTGCTCGTAATGAACCTGATCTACGCTTTTTTCGAGACTTTCCCCATCATTGACGTCGCCACCCAAGGCGGCCCGGGATCGGCCACGACGACCATGGTTTACGGGGCGTACAGAGCGGCATTCCGGTCTTTGGACTACGGCTCGGCGGGCGCCCAGTCGCTGATTCTGATGGGGCTGATCGCCGTTTTGACTTTCTTTCAGTTCAAATACATCGACAAAAAATCGCGCCTTTGAGCGCTCCGGGGGCAGTTCATGGCCAACCCACACTCCGCCGCCGTCGGCGAGACGGCGCAATTTGCCGCCCTTCTCGCCCGGGCCCGAAATTTTTTGGCGCCCGGCGCGAAATTTGAGCTTTTCAACCACTTGACGCTGATCATCGGGGTCGCCGTCGTGTTTTTTCCGCTGTACTTGATGCTGGTGGCGTCCACGCTGTCCAGCCAAGACGTCGTCAACCCGCCTTTGCCTTTGCTTCCCGGCACCCAAGGCCCGGAGAACTACAAAAGCGCTTGGACGGGCGCCGAAACCGGCCTGCCCGCTTGGAAAATGATGAAGGTGAGCCTCATCGTCGCCTTGGGCGTGACCGCGGGCAAAACCGTCTTGTCGCTGCTTTCCGCCTTTGCCGCGGTGTATTTCCGATTTCCCTTGCGCGGGCTCTTCTTTGCCTTGATTTTCGCGACCTTGATGCTGCCCGTTGAGGTGCGCATCTCCCCCACCTACGACGCGGTGGCCGCGATGGGTTTGGTCAACTCCTACGGGGGCATGATTCTGCCTTTGATCGCTTCGGCCACGGCGACTTTTCTGTTTCGCCAGTTTTTCATGACCGTGCCCAACGAGATTTTGGAGGCGTCCAAGGTCGACGGGGCATCGCCCATGCGGTTTTTCTTCTCCATTTTGCTGCCGTTGAGCCGCAACAACATCATCGCCCTGTGCATCATTCAGTTCATCTACGGTTGGAATCAATACTTGTGGCCGCTTTTGATGAAAACTTCCGACGACATGACCGCCATCGTCGTGGGGGTCAAGGCGATGATGGGCACGGGCGGGTCGGTCTCGAATTACGGCGCGGTCATGGCCACCTGCGCCTTGGCCTTGATTCCGCCGCTCCTTGTCATCGCGCTTTTGCAAAAGCGCTTTGTCGAAGGCTTGGTCGAAAGCGAGAAATAGGGGCAGGCCGCGCGCATTCCCTTGGGCGGATCGACGCCGCTTCGACCCCAAACGGCGGCCATCGGCAACAGGCCCGGCGCAAAACGCATCGGCGCCTTGCTTGGCTTGGGGCAGGGCTTCGGCCCAAAACACCCCATCGGGCAAACCCATGCCGAAAAATCCAGATAAAACAGAAAGAAAGCGATGAGCTTTTTGGACACAACCCTTAGCCCGGGAGACGGCGCCGCGGCAAAAAGCGCCGGCAAAAGCTCGGGCCAAACCTCCGACGCCTCGGGCGATGCGATGCTGCGACTCCAAGGCGTGAGCAAAACCTACGACAACGGATACTTGGCGATCCCAAGCGTCGATCTGGAAATCAAAAAAGGCGAGTTTGTGGTGTTGGTCGGCCCGTCGGGATGCGGCAAATCGACGCTGCTGCGCCTGATCGCGGGCTTGGAGGCGCCCAGCTCGGGCTCGATCGGCGTCAACGGCGCCGACGTCACCGCTTGGGAGCCCGCCCGGCGCAACGTCGCGATGGTGTTTCAAAACTACGCGCTGTACCCGCACATGAGCGTTTACGACAACATGGCGTTCAGCCTCAAGGTCAGAAAAACGCCCAAAGCCGAGATCGACAAAGCCGTGCGCGAAACGGCTGCGGCATTGGGGATCGAGCCTTGCCTGAAATCGAAACCCGGCCGGCTTTCGGGCGGCCAGCGTCAGCGCGTGGCCATGGGCCGAGCCTTGGTGCGGCGCCCGGCTTTGTTTTTGTTCGACGAGCCGTTGAGCAACCTCGACGCCAAGCTGCGCGCGCAGCTTAGGCTTGAGATCAAAAAACTGCATCGAAGCTTCAACGTCACAAGCGTTTACGTCACGCACGACCAAGCCGAGGCCATGACTTTGGCCGACCGCATCGTGGTGCTCAACAAAGGCCGCGTCGAGCAATTCGCGCCGCCCCAAGCCGTCTTTGACGAACCCGCGACCGAGTTTGTCGCCCGATTCATGGGCTCGCCGCCGATGAACACCCTTGAGGTGACGCAAGACGCTCAAGGGGCGTGGCGGCTGTCCGACGGAACGCCGATCGATCCCTCGCCTTTCCCGCAAAGGGCCTTGGCCGCCCGGCGCTTCAAGATCGGGATGCGCCCCGAGTACATGGAGCCCGTCGATCAAGGCGGGATCGAGGCGACGATCGAGACGATCGAGACTCTGGGCTCCGAAGAGCTCGCCCACATGAGGCTGGGCAAGGAGAGTTTGGCACTGCGCTGCATGGGCGCCCGCCTGCCCGACCGGTTCAAGATCGGCGCCAAGGCGCGGGTGTGGGCCAAGCCCGGGCGCGAGCCGCTGTATTTCGATTGCGAGACGGGCCGGCGCATCGCCTAAGCCATCGTTTGAGCCTTGACGCCGGCCGCTCTGCGCGCGGGCCCGCGCATGGGGGAAGAAAGAAAAAAAGAAGCTTGGGGGCTTGCCCGCTTCGCCGGGCCTCCTTCGGCCCGTGCCAACCGGCTTGGCCGGGACGCTCGGGGCCCGCCGCATCGAGCGAGCCGCGCGGGCGCGCGGCGGATCGGAACCATGCGGCCGCGATCAAGGCGCGCAACGCAAAACAAAAAAAAACGGAGGAAGGCGACCGCCTTGTCCTCCGTTTCCGATTCGGTTCGATGCTCGGCGCCCCGGCGCAAGCCCGCCGAGCCGGCCTACAGCCGATCCTCGCGCAGCCTGTCAAGCATCTCTCGGGCGTCCTCGTTGCCTTGGTTGGCCGAATTTTCCAGCCAATACATGGCGTTGTTGCGGTTGGGCCGCAAGCCCAAGCCCGACGCGTACATTTTGCCCAGCAAAAACTGCGATTCGGCGTCGCCCAGCGACGCGGCTTTCTCGACGCACAACATCGCCAAGAAGTTGCCGTTTTCGCCGCCGTGGCCCGCCAAGCACAGCTTGCCGATCAGCCGCAGGGCGTCGCGATTGCCCTTGACCGCCGCCTTTTGCAGCCACGCCATGCCCATGGCGTAGTCCTGCTCCAAGCCCAACAGCCCTTCGGCGTAGGCTTGGCCCAAATCGAACTGCGCGGGCGCATAGCCTTTCCAAGCCGCCTGGCGCACGCACTTTTCCGCCTCGGCCTCGTCTTTTTCGCAGCCCAAGCCGGAGCGCAGCAGCCGAGAGCGGATGTGCAAGGCCTCGGGCACGCCTTTGGCCGAGGCCAAGGTCGAGAGCTCATAGGCCTTGGGGTAATCGATCTGCGACGCCTCGCCGCCGTAATACATGCTCGCCAAACGCGTTTGCGCCAAGCTGTCGCCGCCCTTGGCGCCTTTTTCGTACCAGTAGGTCACGACGTCGGCCAAAAGCTTGAAGTCGTCCTTGCCCGTGGGCATGTTTTCCTTGCACAGCAAGTCGGCCATGAAGGTGTGGGAGCGGGCGTAGTCCTTGGCGATCGCCATCTCCAGCCATTTGGCGTGCTCGGCCTCGTTCTTTTCCACGCCCACGCCGTGGTGATACAGAACGGACATCGCGAAGACCGCCTCGACCAAGCCTTGGCGCGCGGCGATCTTGATCCAGTTGGCGCCCGCCTCGATCAGCTTCGTGTCCGAATTTTGCTCGATGTAGTTGACGCCGAGGTTGTACTGCGCGGGCGCGTGGTCTTGGAATGCGGCCTTCTCGAACCAGCGGCTGGCTTCCTTGGGGTTTTTCTTGACGCCCAGGCCCAGCTGGTAAAGCGCGCCCAAAGCGAAATAAGCGTCGGCCGAGCAGCGCTCCCCCATCGCATGGCCCATGCCGTAGATCGCGGCGTAATCGCCCTTCTCGTACAAGTCCAAAATCTTGGGGTCGGACACCGTCTTGGGCGTGATGCCCGCATACGTGAAGTAACCGTATTCGGAATCGCCGAAATTCTCGCCCATGAAGTTCAAACCGATCAGCATTCGCTCATCCTCGGCGGGCGAGGCGAAAGGCCGTCGCCGTTTTGCGCCCCGCATGAAGCTTTGGGTTCGGGCAAGCCGGCTTGCGCCGCCCCGCGCCGCTCAACTCAAAGCCTCGATTTTACTTTTTTTTGTTTATTGATTCAATTTGCTTTCCGGCCTGAAACTGCGACGGGGTCTCACGCGCGCCGGCGCCGTCGGCTCGGGGAATCGAATCCGGCTGCTTTGAGCCCGCTCCGCGCCGATTCGCAAAGCCGCGAAACCACACGTACAGCCCCAAAGCGATGGTCGCCGCATACGAAAACATCGCCAAGATGGCCGCGGCAAGCAGCGCCGCCGCGCGGCCCAAGGCGTCCCCTTGGGCGACGCCCTCGACCGCCCTCTCGGCGTCGAGCGACAAGCCGACGTAAAAGCCGAAGTAAAGCTTGACGGCCAACACGGTCAGCGACATGCTCAAGACAAACAGGCAGCCTGCCGCGATGAGCAAAACCTTGTTCGATGTTCGCGACCAAAACGATTGCGCCCGGGCGCGCGCGGCGCGCTCGCGCTCGAGCGCGGAAACCGCGGGATCCCGCGGCGCATCGGCCCGCCCCTTCGCCGCGCCGTCCGCCTCGCCCGAGGGCTCGCCGCGCGATTCGAGCTTGCGCTTTGGCCGATTCGATTCGTCGCCGTCGCCCTGTCGCCCCATATCCATCCTCCCATGAACCGATCGCCCAAAGCGCCTTGAAAGCCCAAGCCCGAAAACCTGCGCCCCCGATTCCCAAACGGGGCAATTATAGGGTCAATGAGATTGCGCCGCCGTGAAATCGACGGCGCTGCCGCGAGGGGATTCGAAAAATTGACGATCGTTCAAAACAGCGGCCCGGGTTCGATCGGGCGCGGGCGCGCCGCGGAAACGGCGCAAAGCGGTGGCTTGAAAAAAGAGCTTGCGGCGCAAGCGATCGTCTATAATTCAAGTTTGCGTTTTCCATTCATTGAGCCGGAGGATTGCCGATGCAGGACGCATTTTTGCAGGAGCTGGGCAAAATCGTCAGCGCCGAGGACTTGGGCAAGATCAAATCGACCGCGGTCGAGACGATGTTCATGATGTTCTCCCGGTTTGGGGAGGACACGGGCCCCGAGATGACGTCAAGCAAGGTCGGGCTGATCGGATACTGGCCGGAAAACCTGAATTTCCCCACCAACGACGACGGCGAACCCTTGGGCCTGCTCGCGCAGATCAACTTCGCCGAGCTGCCGCGCATGAAGGATTGGCCCGGGCGGGGGATCTTGGCGTTTTACATCGACATCATGCACTGGCAAAACGGCTGCAACGTCGAACACCCCACCAAAGGCTCGGACGTGAAAGTTGCGTATTTTCGCAACGTCAACGCCCCTTGCGTGTCGCGCGAGCGCCAAGAGATCATGTACGAGGAGCACCTGCTCGACGACATTTACCTGCCCTTCCCCATCCAAGACCAATACCGCATCACGGGGCAGCTCGTCACCCAGTACAACCTGTACGACAACTTGGAGTTTTCCAGGACGTTCGGCAAGCGCATGCCCGAGCACTTCGACGAGGACACGCTGTACGCCATCCAAGGGCTGCAGCACATTTTCCACCCCTACCGCAACTTCTTCGGCGGCTATCCCGCGTTCACCCAAGAAGACCCGCGCTTTTCCGCCCCGATGATGCACCAATACGACGAGATGCTGCTGCAATTGGACACCACCGTCGACGCCGACGCCAAAATCGACATCATGTGGGGCGATTGCGGCGTCGCCAATTTCTTCGCCCCATCCGACGCCAAGAAAAAACTGAACTTCGACGAGGTTTGGTTCAATTGGGATTGCTATTGACCCCAATCGAAGGCCCAATCGTACGAATTCTCCGAGCCGCGGCGCGCGATTGGGCCGGACCGGCGCAGCGGCGTCTGATTCGATCAGCGGGCGCAAGGCGAGCGCCGGTCGGCGCAGCCGACGGCTCCGCGGCCGCGAAGATCGCGCCGCTTCAACGCCAACAAAAACCCGCAAGCCCGGCCTGAAGCGCATAGCCTAAGGCATGGCTTGCGGGCTTTTTTGTCCGCCAAAAAGCTTGCCTTTGGGAGGAATGAGAGTCGCCCCCTCCCAGGCGGCCCCATTTTGCTTCGGCGCGCAAAATGACGCTCGATCCGGCCGGGCTTCCCTCCAACGTTTGAGACGTCGGCCGCAGGATCGGCTTAAAGGCGTCGCGCGCAACCGTTGGGCGCGATAGACCCGAGTCGGCGCTAGACCCGAATCGGGCGGCCGCGCGCCGCGCGAGCGATGGCTCGGGGCCGCGGTCCATCCGACGCCGCGAACGACTTCGGCGACCGCGCGAAGCGCCGCCCCGCCGGAGGCGTCGCGCAAAGGCCCGGAAGGCTCAAACGAAGTGCGCCCGGCCATTCGGCCGGCGCGGCCAATTGTTTGCGCGCCTTGCCCCCCACGCAAATAAGGCCAAGGGCAAGGCCAAGCGCCGGGCGACCGAGACGCCGCGCGCTAAAACGCCGCGCTCTAAGCCGGAGGCGAGGCAAGACGGGAGGAGGGGGAAAATAC
>CAJPTP010000018.1 GCA_905373555.1 uncultured Francisella sp.
GACGGGGAGGGCATGCTCTGTCTCCTGATCCGGGCGCGGCGCCGGGCCGGCGGCGCGCCGTGTTTTCGGCGGCGGGGCCGGACGTTTTCGATCCCGCCCAAGCGGTCGGAGGGCGGGGGCCAAGCGGCTTGGGGGCCGCTTCAGGCCGATTTCGCCCGGGCTTTCGCTTGGGCTTTCGCTTGGGCTTTCTTTTGGGGTTTTTTCTTGGCCGTTTCGCGCGCGGCTTTTCTTTTTTTGCCCCACGCCTTGTTGTTCAAGGCCAGCGCCAAGCGGCCTTGGCGCAGGATGAACCTTCGCTCCACCCCGGGGGCGATCAGGGTGTCGCCCGCCACCTCGAATTCGGCGGGCGTTTCGCCGCCGTCGGCGCCGAGTCTGTACAAGGCGGGCAGGCTTTGGTTGCGCCCAAATTCGATGTAGGTCTTCTTCCCGTCGTCGACCATGCGCGTGGGGGCCAACCGCCGATCGCCTTGGCCCCAATAGTCTCGGTTGATCCGGATGCGGGGTTGCCCTTTGCCTTTGCCGCCCGATTTGCCGCCCTTGCCCGCGGCCCAAGCCGTCGTCGGGGTTTCGGATCGGCTTTGTCGCTCCAGCTCGAAAAGCCGGTCGATGGGGCGGGGCTTTTTCGCCTCGGCCAAGGCGGATGCCTTGGCAGGCGCCGCAGGCTCGCGCCACCCTGGGTTGGGCGCGTCGGCCGCCGGCTCGGGGGACGGGGCGGGTTCGCGTTGCGCGCCCATTCCCGGTTCCTCTCCTGGTTCCTCTCCCGTTCCGGCCCCCATTCCCGCCCCCTCGGCCAAGGCCGCGATCGTCGCCGACGGTTCGTCTGTTTGCGGGTATTTGAAGCGGACGATCGTGTCGGCGCTTTGCCCGCTTCGGCGCAAGGCCAAGGAAAAGGCATAGGTGCGCAGATTGGTTTCGACCACCATGTTGGTGGGCCGCGCGTCGTTGAGCGGTTTGAACACGATGTTTCGCCCTTTGACTTGGACGCTCCAAGAATCGGCGTCGCCCAAGGCCACGATCGCATCCTCGCTTTTGAAGTTTTCCCCGCGCGGAAACTGCACGACGATCACGGCGTTGCGGTTCGCCCGCAGCCGATACGTCCTGTCCTGTTCGTAGCGAAAGTATTTCACCTTGCCGGGTTCCGCCCGCGGGGCGGTTTCGGGGGCCGTTTTGGCCGCGGCGGCGCACGGATCCGCCCACAGCGCCAGCGCCGCCCCGATCGCGGCGGCCGCCGCCAAACCCGGGGCGGGGAAGGCCGCTGAGACGGGCCGCGTCAAGAGGAAAAAGCGCGCGGCCGCGTCGGCGGCGCCCGTGAAGCCCGGCCGCCGCCGGGATCGGGTTTCGCGGTTTGCGAAAAATTTTCGCCTGGGTTGGCTCATCGTTGCTTTGCTCCCTTTTCTCCGCAATCTGCCTTGCCGCGCCGGCCGCGGCGCCGAATCCGCTGCCCTTCGCATGCGCTTCGGCAAGCGGTTTGGCGGGCGGTTTTTGGGCTTCCGCCCCGTCGGCGGCTTAGGCGCCGAACTCCTGCTCGGGCACGGCCTCGTAGCTGTAAACCCGATAGCCCAAGGGGTTGATCAGCCTGTCGCTTTCTTTGGCCTCGCCGTTGACGTAGCCGTATTTGATCGTCGCGATCATGCGCTGCGGCGGGATTTCGGCCGCGGCGGGGCTCATGGGGATGGGTTTTTTGACGAAGCGCACCTGCATCAGCTCGCCGATCCGGGTCACGGCCAAAATGTCGACCGTGACCTTGTAGTTGTCTCGCAGCAACTTGTCGGGCGAATCCTTGGATTCGTACAGCGCGTGGAATTCGCGCTGGGTTTGGGGCGAGGACATGAGGTTGGTGAAGGCGTAGGTGTCTTTGATCGTGTGCCAGTCGTAGCTTTCCCGGGCGCGCACGTACTGCGCCGCCAAGCTTTTGTCTTGGGCGTCGAGCGGGGCGCTCGTTCGGCTGCCCAAGGGCTCCAGCGTCGAGGTTTCGCCCGTGAGCTTGTCCACCTGCACCACGTACGGCACCGACTGCTTCAAAGGCAGAAGAAAGGCATACCCCGTCAAGCTCACCGCCAGCAGCGCCCCGTTGAAAACCGCGATGCGCCAGGCCAGTTTTTTTTCGCGGCGCAACGCCTCCAAGGAGCTCATCTCCGTTTGCCGCCCCAAGGCCAAGAGGCGCTGCGCCAAAGACGGCTCCGCCCCATGCTTGTCGGCGCCTTTCGCCGCGCCCGCCTCGATCCCCGCGGGCGCCGCCGTTCCCGCCGCCGCGGCGGATGGCCTTCCGGCGCGCTGCGGCTGCGATTCCGTCCGCTTGCGTCCGGCCGTCGGGTTTTTGGCCGCCGACTTGGCCGCGCGGGGCGCGGCTTTGGGCTTGCCGCATCCTTCCTGCGCTTGGGGCGAGTCGGACGGGGCGCCCGGGGCGGCGGAAAGACGGCGAGGCTTGGCTGGCGCTTCGCCTTTTGCGCGTTGAGCCATGGATCCAAACTCCTAAACCGGCGCCGAGCCGGGCGCATCGCCCCGGGCGCGCGCTGGGGCGCTTTGGGGGCGGTCGGCCGGGACATGTCGGCAATGGGATGGGGACGCGGCGAAGGGGAAGCTCAAGCTCAAGCCCAAGCTCCGGCCGAAGCCGTTCGCGCTTGGGGATCCCGGCGCCGACGGGGCGGCGCGGAAAAACGGCGCCGCGTTCGACGCGGAGTCGGATGGGGCGCTTTGAGGGCGCGCGGGCGGCGCGTTGATGGGAAACTCGGGCCCGCTCGGCGCGGGCAGGCCGGGCGCGGCGCAGCCGCCCAACAGCGCCGCAAAGGCGGCGACGCCCGCACAAGCGGCGGCTTGGGCCAAAGGTCGAAACAAAAGGCGTCCGCCTTGGTTTCGGCCGCCCGTCCGGGCGGATCGCGATTGGGCTTGCTTGGGGGCCTGCGTTTGGGCCCGAGCTCGGGCGCGCTCCGATGCGTGGTGGCGCGGCGGGGGCGCGACGCTGAAAGTCGGCATTTTCGGTCTCCTTCGAGGTTTGTTTCGCCCGGCGCCGCCCGGCGCCGATCGCTCGGCGCCGCTTTTCTTGCGCTTGGCTTTGTCGCGCCGTCCCCAAGCTTGGCGTTCGGGGTGGCCGCGCGTTTTGGGTTTGTTTGCCGTCGGCCTTCGATCCGGCGCCGTCTTGCCCGGCGCTTTTGGCTCACGCCTAAGCCTCAGTCTTTGCCCGATCGGCGCAAAACGCTGTGGATCGAATGCGCCATCAAGCTCACGCCGGCGCCCGAGAACAGCGATTGGAACAGCCTCGAGCAGTTGACGATCAGCAAGGCGAAGATCACGAACGCGATCACCAGCTGCGACAGGACGGCGGGGGCGACGACCACCGCCATGCCCGGGGTGAAGCCCGCGCGCACGATCCCCACGCAGTAATTGACGTAAAAGTTCAGATACAGCCGGTTGACCAAGTTCAGCGCCAAGACCAAAAAAGCGAACGAAAGGGCATGGCCCGCCCAGTTCATCCCCCACGAGCGCGTGGAGGGGTAGGCCATGAAGGCCAAAAAAACGGGGCCCGCGATCGCCAAAATCAGCATTTGCGCCTTGGCCAAGATGTAGTAGGCCAAGATCACCACGAAAGTCAGGCACACCGTGAGGTAGCCCGCAAAGACGGTGAGGTTGACCAGCATCTTGTCCGCGATTTCGGCCGCGGGCAGATCGGCCGCCGCCACGCGCAGCCCCTCCATGGCCGTGACGATGCGGTTGAAGCTCGCGTCCATCGCCGAGCCGTCGAGCTTCGCGCCCAAGGCGCTTTGGGACAGCTCATCCGGCAGGCTCATCATTGCCTTGGCCACGATCGCGTAGTTGTCGGCGTTGAACGCCAAAGCCACGAGAAACAGCCACAGGACGATCTTCAAGGCGGCGTCGGCGAACGCCGCGGCGGCCCCCGCGCGCAGATAGCCCACGTACAGCGCGAGCAGGTAGAGGGTCAAAGCCGTCAGCATCGCGGGGGCGATGGCCTGCGCGAGGCGCGCGGCGGCCTCCAGCGCCATGTCCGGCCCCTTGCCGACAAAGGCTTCGACAATCTGCCCAAAGTAGCCGTTGGAATAAAGCGTCGCCATGGCCTTTCCCCCTCCCGCGTTCCCCCTCCCACACACATATGTGTGTGTGGATGCGCGCGCGTTTCGCCGCTTGGGTTCGAGCTTGCCCGCCTTGGGGCCCCAAAAGGCGCCTAGCGTCTCCGGCGCGCCTCGGCGCCGCCCGGCCGCTCGCAGGCGTCGAAATCGCCGCCTTGGAGCATGCATTTGACCGAGCGCTTGTAGCTCTCCCGCTCGATGCGCTCTTGGGCGTCGAACAGGCTTTCGATGGCGCTCAATTTGTTGCGGGCGTTTTCGATGCGGGCCTGCTCGGCGGCGATGCGGTTGGCCAAGTCTTGGGATTCCTTGACGTCCATGGTTTGGGCGGCGGCGTCTTGCATCGCGGCGATTTCGCCCATCGCGCGCTGCGCGTCTTTGAGGTAGCTTTGGACGATCTCGCGGCGCTTGAGCAGCGCGGCGGCCAGGCTCTTGGCCCCGCTTGATCCGCCCAGGGCTCTGTCGGCCCCCGCCCGGTCGATGCTGTCGTAGATGGCTTTCCAAGAGCCCGGAACCGAGTCCGAGTAGCGCGAGCCGATCGCGCCCGCGGCGCGCGGCTTGGTGATCGCGTCGAGCTGCGCCTGAAGCCGCTCGATTTGCTTCACTTGGTTGTCCAGCTCGGCGCCCATCTTCTCGATTTGGATGATCTGGTGGCGAATGACGCCCGCGTCGATCACGGGCACGGCGGCCGTCGCCGCAAAAGGCGCGCCCGCCAGGGCGGCCGCGGCCGCTGCTGCGGCGATCCGCCGCCCGCGCGGCGCCCTGCGCCCGGGCCCGCTTGCGCCCGGGGTCCAAGAGCCGCGCGTCGGCGTGCTTCGGTTTGGCGTCGCGGCCCGATCGTCGGGGGCGGCGCATGGGAAATGGGGCGTCGACGGATTGGTTTTCATGCCGCAGTCCTTTCGCTCAAGGGCGAGGCGCCGTCGGCTTGGTTCACGCGCGGCTCGGCGGTTGGGCGCCTCGGTTTGCTCGGCGCCGTCGCGCCGTCGTCGATCAGGGGCGTGCCGTCGCCCCCGACGCCGGCTTCGGCCGCGCGGCGCCCTTGGGCCTGCGCCTCCCATCCGCGCAGGAAGCTCTCGGCGGCGGCGTCCGCGCCTTGCTCGCCCGCCTCATCCATCGCGGCGCACATCTTTTGGAAGGCGCCGCGCCAAGCTTGGGGGTCTTCGCTTTTCGCCGCGGCGATGAGCCTGCGCAGCCGCAGCGAGTTGGTTTCCGTTCCCGACAGCAGCGGCAGAAAGCGGCCCAGCTTGAGCTCCCTCAAGTCGAAGCGCAGCAGCTGCGATTCGTCGCCTTGCTTGACCAAAAAGCGGTTCGAGCCGAGGCCCAAGGCGCGCATGCGCGCAAACTCCTCGCGGTTGAGCCCGCAAAGGGCGTACGAGCCCTCGAAGCGCGCGGCGGGGTTGGGCAGGAAAATCTTGGTCGCCGTTTCCTGCGTCAGGTCGGCGAAAATGCGCGAGCCGATCGCGTCCTCGGGCAGCTGCGAGACAAACAGGCAAAAGCCGCCCTTCTTGCGCTCGGTTTTGAGCAAATCGACCATTTTTTCGGCCATCGACGGAAATTTCGCGGGGAACCAAAACTCCTCGATGATCGTGAGCATGGCCCGGCTCTCGCGCGCGGCCTCCGCGCCCATGAGGTCGCGCAGATAAAACAGGCAATGCAGCAAAGGCTCGGTGGGCGGATAATCGGCGCCCGCGGCCAACAGCGATTTGACGTCGAAGGCGGCCAGGCGCCGGTTCGAGAAATCCAAGGCGTTGCGGGGGTGATCGAACAAATGGGCGTATTGGCCGTTTTGCGAGCGGCACCAGCGCGCCAGCCGCCGGCGCAGAGAAAACGGGCGATCGTCTTGGGGCACGCTTTGCAGCAAGGCCGAAAACCCGCGCAAATGCAGCGGCAGCCCCATCGTCACCTCCACCGCCATGCTTAGCGCCTCGCGCTCGGCCAGGGTCAGAGCCGGCATGCCTTGGCCTTGCGCGCACAGCAGCGCAAAGCGCGCCAAAAACTCCCTTAGCCCGGGCCCGTCGTCGAATTGGAACGGGTTGAGCCTCAGATCCGCCCCCTCGGCGGCGGAGCGGTAGGCCCCGCCCGCCGCCTTGAAGGGAATTTCGAGATTGCGGTCGGAGTCGAAGGCGAAAACCGAGCAGCCGAAACGCTCCAAGAAAAACGTCAAGGCGCACTCCAGCGTGGTTTTTCCCGCTCCCGTCGCGCCCAAGGCCAGTGTGTGGCCGGCCGTTTTTTCGCCCCGGGCGTCGCGGTTTGGCGACGTGGGATGAAAGTTGAAGCCGAACAGCCCCCTTCGCTCGGTCTCGAACGGCATCGCGCAGGTTCCGTCGCCCAAAGGGTTGCCGCGCATCTTGCCCTCGCCCTCGGCCAAGGCGCACAGCACGGAGGCGAAGTTCGCGCTGGATTTGGGGTAGCTGCGCGGGCGGGCTTTGTAGGCGGGGATTTGGCTGAAAAAGGTGGACGGCATCGACAGCCCCGCCCGGACGAAGCCGAAGCCGCCGCAGCGCAGAAACTCGCTGCATAACGCCGAGCCGTTTTTGGCGGCTTGGGCCGGATCGTCGTCGAAAACGACCAAGGCCGCCGCGTAGTCGCCGAACGCCACATTGCCCGCCTGCAGCTCGCCTTTGCCGTGCAGCAGCTCGGCGTGCTGGTAGCGGTTCTCGTCGCCCGAGTCGCCCAGCTCCCGCAGATGCCGCTCGATGCGCCGAACCATGGGGAAGGCGTCGCAAAAGCAAAACGACTGGGTGAGGCAAAACTCGCCCTCGGCGCCAAGCAGCCTTTCCAAGGCGTAAGGCTTGGATCCGCCGAAGTCGCGCAGGTCGTACATGGCGCCGTAGCGGGTCGATTCGGCGCCGCGCCGCTCCAGCAGGTCGGCCCCGAAATGCAGCTCGCAAACCGAAAGGCGCTTGTAGGCGTCGGCGCCGTCCGGCAAAAACGGCTCGTCGCCGCCGTTGACGAGAAACGAATACAGCGTCAGGGGCTCGCTGGCGGCCAAGCCCGAGGGCAGGTCGATCAGCCCCAAGGCGCGCGGTCGGTAAGACGAAAGCGACAGCAGCGTGAAATCGATCAGCTCGCGCATTTGCGCGATCGCGCCGGCCAGATCCGCCCGCCCAAGGCCGGCGTCCAAGATGAGCGTGAGGTAATGCTCGTTGCGGTACAGCTTGCGCCGCGACAAAGCGCTGAGGTAAGCCGAGCAAAAGTCGCGCCCGGGCAGGCTCGACGCGGCGGGCTCGAAGCGCGCGGCGATGGGCCGGCGCAGGAAGTGCGACCAAATCCACAGCTTCGACGCGTGGGCCCGGCCCGCGGAGAGCAAGTAGCCTCGCAGCTCGTTGAAGCGGGCGGTCTTGCCCCGCTCGTCCAAGGCGAAGGCGCGCAAGCCGTCAAGCTTGAGGGTCGCGACCAGCCGCCCGTCCGCGCAAATGAGCATGTCGCGCTCGACGTGGCGGGTGATTTTGGGCAGAAAGTCCGCCGCGCAAGGCTGCCGGCTCAAGGCGCGCTTGAGGTAGTCAACGATCATCGAACCCCCTTGGCCCATATTTCATGGGCAGCAGCGTGAGGCTGCGGCCGAACACGGCCGCGTTGCGCCGGCGCAGCAGCCAAATCGCCTCCAAGGCCCGCACCCGCAGCGCCATGCTGTCGTTGCGGCAGGCCCGGCGCATGGCCAGTGCGATGGGCGGGCAGGCCGACATCAGCGACAGGCCGGAGCCGCCGAAGAAAAACATCGCCGCCAAGCACGCCGCGAGGTTCAGCACGACGGTGGCCATGAAGGCGCGAACGGGCACGCCGAAAAGCATGGCGCTGCGCTCCAGCGCCCGATAGTTGGGCATATCCTCGCCCAAGCCCTCGCGGCGCATCGCCTTGATCGTTTCAAAGTCGGCTCCGCGCCAAGCGCGCGGCCCGCGCTCGACCCCGAACCCCGCGCCCTGCGCCGCGTTGGCGCCCATTGGCATTCCTTTCTGAAAAAAGAATCAAGAAGAATCAAGAAAGATCAAGAAGAATCAAAAATGGGCGCAGGCGACCGGGCGCGCCCGATGATTTGGCAAGAGAGGGCTTCGGCGCGATCGCCAAAGGCATGCGGGATGGACCGCCGCCGGCGAAGCCCGGGCGGCGCAAAGAGGCGCGGCGTTTCAAAGGCTCGAGGCCAAGGCGGCTCGCCGACGCGGCGCCGGACTTTCGAGGGCGCCGCAAGCTCGGCGCGCCGGAGGGCCGAAACGGGCCGGGCCGCAACGGGCGAAGACAAGCCGGAACAATCCCAATCCCGAATCGCCCCGAGCCTCGGCCTACAGCGTGATTTTTCCGCCCGCGCTGAAAATCCAGGTGGCCAGGATCACCGCGCCGCCCGCCCCGAAGATCCACAGCGCCGACTCGAAGACGTCGGCCCATGTTTTGCGGCCCATAAAGCCTTGGGCGGTCACCCAAAGCAGCGCGATGGTGCCCAAGACGCTCACCACCGCGTAGATGGCCTGCCGGATGGTTTCCATCAGGTTGGTGACCTCGGACGCCAAGCCGCCCGCTCCGTTGGCTCCGGGCGAGCCTGCGGCGGCGAAGGCGGCTTCGGCGGCCAAGGCCGCAAACAAGACTCCGGCCCAAGGCCCCGCGGCCGCCGCCCCCCGGGCGGCGCGGCGCGCCAGGCGCGCGAAAGCGGGCGTCGGCGCCCCGTGACGATCGTCGATGCGGTTCATTCATTCATTCCTTTTGGCTGCGGCGGGCGCCGGCCTGAATCGGCGCGCCCGGGGTTGATTTTTGAAATTGCAATGCGTCTGCGCCCGCCTCTTCGGCTGCGCGACGGGCTCGTTTGATTTTTGTTTTTGTTGTTGCCGTTGTTGCCGTTGTTGCCGTTTTGGGCGTTGTTGTTTGGGTTGTTGTTTGGGGCGTTGCTTTTGACGCCGCCGGGGGCGTTGTTGCTCTTGCGTCTGGGGTGGGCGCTGCGCCAAGCATGGCGTTGGGCCGCATTGCCCGCGGGCGCGGCGCCCGGCGACGGCAAGAGAAACGAAACCGAATGGGCAATGCGGTTTCGTTTCTGTTGTCGTTTGCCTTTTCTTCGCTTCCTGTTTTGCTGCGTTTTTTCTTCCTTGCCCCCGGTCGCGCCGGTCGGTCTGTTGGCCTGCCTTCTTGCGCGTCAAGGAGCATTCGTTCTGTCCTTTCTTGTCGTTTCCTTGTTCGTTTCTTCCTTTTTTGCCGCGCGAGGCGTTCGTCTTCTGCGCGGCCGATTTCGCGGCGCGGCTGTCGGCCGCAGGCGGCGCCGGGCGCTCTTGGCGCTTTGCGCCCGGGTTCTTCCTTGGGCTTGAAAACCCAAGAGCGGGCTCGCTCGACTTGCTTTCCGCGGGTGCGCGCGGGTGAGGAGGGCGCCGCCGCGTCTGGGCTTGCCGGGTTTGCTCGGCATTTCTTTTCGGCTTTTGGGCCGGGCGCCCTCCGGTCCGGTTGCCCCGGGCGTTCGGCGGTCTGTTTGCGAATCCCGGCGTTTCAATTTTTTTTAATGGAATAATGCAAATAGAGAAACAAAAGCAAAATCAAGCGCGCAATATGTTTAATGCAAGCGCGGTTTTCATGTTGACGGAAAAATTATTTTCCGCGCGGATTCTGTTGTCAAGGTTTCGGGTTATCCCCGGCGAATCTTGACTTTCCCTGTCGAAAAAAACCGTTTCCCCGCGCCAGGTTGAGCGGGCGCATCGCTTCTCCCCGTGAAGAGGAGGTTTGAAGCGGCAGAAGCCGCTTGAGGCGGTTTGAAACGGATCGAACGGGCGAACGGGCGAACGCCGGGCGGCTCGATGCGATCCGGCGCGTTGGAAGGCGGTCGGATCGAATCCAATCGCCGAATCCATTGATCAAGAAACCGGCGCCGGGTTTGAGCCGAATGAATCGAAAACGGCCGGCCATGCGCCCGGTTGCCTGTCATTGTTTTTGAGCGGGATGAAGCGAAGATTAAGGGGCGGCGCGGGGAAATATGGACGCTTGCGGATGTTTTCTTGGCTGG
>CAJPTP010000019.1 GCA_905373555.1 uncultured Francisella sp.
TTGGCCTTCGCCTTTTCAGGATGGGGCGGCGCCGAATCGCGCCCGCGCCCGGATTGGGCGCGGGGATTGTACGAAATTTCGCCCGAGCGCGGCTCGGGCCGGGTTCGCGGCTTGAGGCCGCCGGGCTGTGCACAAGATGTCAAGAAGCGCAAAAAAAGGGTTGGGCCGGGGGCTGGATTCTTTGCTTCCGGGCTTCGGCGCCGATCTCGGCGCGCGCGGCGAATCGACCTTGAGGTCGATCGCGGTCGATCGATTGCGCCCGAGCCGTTTTCAGGCGCGCGCCGAGATGGACGCGCAGGCGCTGGAGGAGCTGTCCCGGTCGATCGCCCAAGAGGGGGTGATTCAGCCTTTGGTCGCGCGCGCCGCCGACGCCGAGGGCATGCACGAGCTGATCGCGGGCGAGCGGCGCTGGCGCGCCGCGAAAATGGCGGGGCTAAGCGAGGTGCCGGCCGTCGTCAAGGACGTCGACGACAAGACGGCGATGATGCTGGGCTTGGCCGAGAACATGCAGCGGCAAAACCTCAACCCCATCGACGAGGCCCGCGGGCTGAAGCGCTTGGCCGACGAGTTTGGGATGAACGCCGAGGGCATCGCCAACGCCTTGGGCCGGCCGCGCAGCACCGTGAGCAACGCCCTGCGCCTGCTCAATCTTGAGCCCGAGGCGCAAAAGCTTTTGGCCGACAGGCGCTTGGGCGCGGGCCACGGCAAGGCGCTGCTGGCCTTGGGCGCGCAGGAGCAGGTGCGCTTGGCGGGCTTGGCCGCCGAAAACGGTTGGTCGGTGCGCGAGATCGAGCGCCGGGTCAAGGAGATGCGCGGCGGCTTGGGCGAGCCCGACGCTGCGGGAGACTCGGGCGCCTTGGGCGTCTTGGGCGCCGAGGGCTCGGCGCAGGCGGCGGGCGCGGCGGCGGGCGCGGAGGCCGAGGATGCGGGCTTCGATTATGTCCTGGGCGACGCCGCCGAGGACGCGCCCGCCGCCGAAGCGTCGGGCAAGAAAGGCGCGTCGGGAAGGCCAAGCCGCGAGCTTGGTCCCGAGGAAAAAGCCGAGGCGGCGCTGCTGCAAAGGGCGCAAGACGCCGTGCGCGACCGCTTCGCCCTTGAAGCCACGTTCCGCCGCGCCGGGCCCGCCAAAGGCGCGTTGACGCTGAAGTGGGATGGCTTGGAGCAGTTCGACCGGATGATGAAGATGTTGGGCGTCGATCCCGAGGAGCTTTGAGCTTGGGCCGCCTTGGGCGGCGGCGCCGCCGAGCTTCGGCCGGCCCCGCCGCCGCTTTTTTTGCGCCGCTGCGCAAGATGACCGCAGCGACCGATATGTTAGAATGCGCTGCGCCGGACGGCCGGCCGAAACGGCCGCGCTTTTCGGCGCTTGCCCAAGCGCGCCGCCCGCCCGGATTGGCGTTCGGCGGCGAAGCGCGCGGCGCCGTATGCTAGAATGCGCGCCGCGCTTTGGCGCGGCCCGGGCGTGGGATCAATGAGCGGAACCTTGGCTTTTTCTTTGGCTCAGGCCGTCGCGGCGTGCGCCTTGTTCGCGTTGGGCTTTGCGCTGTTTGGGCCGGGCTCGGGCTCGGCTCTGGCTTGGGGCGTCGCCGCCTACGCCGCGCCGTACTTGGCGGGGATCGGGATGTTGCGGCTTTTTCCCGCTCAGGGGACGGCGGGGCCGCTGTTGGGCTTGGCCGCGGCGATGTTCGCCCGCTTCGCGGGCTCCTTGGCGGGGCTGGTCGCTTTGGCCGTCGTTTTGCGGGGGCGGTTTCTTTTCGCCTTCGCCGGTTTTTTCACGGCTTTTGTCTTGGGCTCGGTCGTTTTCGCCTTGGGCTTCGCGGGCTCCGCCATCCGGACTCCGGCGGGGTCAAGCCGCGATTCGGCCGGATCGGCCGGATCGGCCGATTAACCCGCGTTTGTTTTTGGGGCTCGCGCCCGCGCCTCCTCGAAGGCCGGCTTCGGACTCTTAATCTTTCCGATCTTTCCGATTGCGCCCTTCGCTTTCGCTACCGGGGAAGTCAAAGAATATGTCGAATTCCGCATCAGAGTACATCGTCCACCATTTGACGAACCTCACGAACCACACGCTTCCCGGCGCCCACGGCGCCGCGCAAAGCAGCATCATCGACTTCAGCTACATCAACTGGGACACGCTGTTTTTCTCCTCTTTCTTGGGCGCGCTGATGTGCTATGGGCTGTGGCGGGCGGCCAAGCAGGCCTCGGCCAAGGCGCCCGGGCGCTTTTTGTGCGCGGTGGAGATCTTGGTGGAGTTCGTCGACGGCATGAGCAAGGAGATCATCCCCAACGACAAGACGCGGCGCATGATGAGCCCCATGGCCTTGACGTTGCTGATCTGGATCTTCATGATGAACTTCATGGATCTGCTGCCCATCGACTTGATTCCCCGCAGTTTCCAAGCGGCCACGGGCGACCCGCACGCCTTTATCCGCCCCGTGCCCACCGCCGACATCAATCTCACGCTGTCCTTGTCGGGCGCCGTTTTGATCTTGAGCATCTACTACGGCGTCAAGATCCACGGCTTGGGCGGCTGGCTCAAGGGGCTCTTGACCGCGCCTTTCGGCAAAAACCCGCTGCTGTGGGTTTTCAACTTCGCCCTGAACATCGTCGAATACTTGGCCAAGATGGTTTCCCACGGCTTGCGACTGTTCGGCAACATGTACGCGGGCGAGATGGTGTTCATGCTCATCGCGATGCTGGGCGGCTACTGGATGTCGGGCCACGATTTGGGCCTGCTGGATCCGATCATGTACATCCTGCATCTGTTCACGGGCGCCATTTGGACCATCTTCCACGTGCTGATCATCTCGATCCAAGCGTTCATTTTCTCGGTTTTGGCCTTGATTTACGTCGGCCAAGCCCACGAGTCGCATTGACGCCCGCGGGTTTGGGCGAATCGCGCCGGGCGCGCCCGGCGCGCGCTTGCCCGGGGTCCGGCCAAGGGTTGCTTTTGGCCGCGGTCGCGGCGATTTGTCGCAGTCCTAGCTGTTGTCAGTATCAACCTCGCTTTTTTATCACTCGATAGGAGTCTTTGTCATGGGAATTGGTGGTCTCATCGCAATTGCTTGCGGCATCATCATCGGCCTGGGCGCGTGCGGCGCCTCGATCGGCATCGGCGTGTTGGGCGCCAAATACCTCGAGGCTTCCGCCCGCCAGCCCGAGCTGATGGGCTCGCTGCAAACCAAACTGTTCATTATCGCCGGCCTGATCGACGCCGCCTTCCTGATCGGCGTGGCCATGGCGTTGATGTTCGCCTTCGCCAACCCCTTCAGTTGATCGGGAAGCATCGGGGGGCTATGCGCGCGCAAAGGCCCTTTCCGGGCTTGGACATTCAATCAACGCCGGCCTTGAGAGCTTCGGCTCAAGGCCGATCGAAGCAAGGCAAGTCGCATGAACATTAACGCAAGCTTGATCGCCCAATTGATCGTCTTCATCATTTTGGTGTGGTTCACGATGAAGTTCATCTGGCCGCCCATCATGAAGGCGTTGGATGAGCGGTCCGGGAAAATCGCGGAGGGCTTGGCCGCTGCGGAGCGCGGAAAGAGCGATTTCGAACAGGCGGAAAAACGCGTGGCCGAAATTCTCGCCCAAGGCCGCCAGCAGTCTTTGGAAATGGTGGGCAATGCCGACAAAAAGGCCGCCCAGATCGTCGAAGAGGCGAAGACCAAGGCTGAGGAGAAGCAAGGCGAGATCTTTGCCAAGGGCAAGGATGACCTTCAGGCCGCCGTCAACCAGGCCCGCGAGCAGTTGCGCGAGCAGGTCGCGATCTTGGCGGTCAAGGGCGCCGAGCAGATTCTGCGCCGCGAGGTCGACGCCTCCAAGCACGCCGAGATTCTGGAAGCGCTCAAGAAGGAGCTGTGACCGATGGCAGAGATCGCAACCGTGGCGAGGCCCTACGCCAAGGCCCTGTACGCCGTGGCCAGGGAAAAAGGCAAAGTGGGGGAATGGCGAGAGCAGCTCGCCGGCTTGGCGGCCGTCGCGGCCGACGAGAAAGTGGCGGGCTACCTCTCGAGCCCTGAGGTGGGGACGGAGCGCCAAGGCGAGGCTTTTCTCAAGCTTGTCGAGTCGCTCAACGTCGAGGGCGAGCTGAGAAACCTCATCAACGCGATGGCCTCCAACGACAGGCTGTCGGTGTTGGGCGAGGTGCATCGGCAGTTCATCGCCATGGCAGACGCGGAGCAAAGCGTCCAGAAGGCCGTCATTTACACCCCTTATCCGATCGAAGACGCCCAGTTGGAAAGTATCGTCGCCTCCATTCAAAAAAGCAGGGGCGTGAGGATCGATCCCACCGTTCAGATCGACCGGTCGCTGATCGGCGGCCTGAAGATCGAGTTCGGGGACAAGGTGCTCGATTTGAGCTACAAGGGGCGCCTTGAACAGCTTTACGCCTCCATGAAAAATTAGGAGAATCCAATGCAGATCAATCCCGCTGAAATCAGCGAGCTCATCCGCAGCAAGATTGAGAAGCTCGAGGTCGACGATCAGGTGCGCACCAAGGGGACGGTGATCTCCGCATCCGACGGCATCGTGCGCATCTACGGTTTGTCGGACGTGATGTCCGGCGAGATGATCGAGTTTCCCAACAACGTTTACGGCTTGGCGATGAACCTGGAAAGGGATTTCGTCGGCGCCGTTGTGCTGGGCGATTACCGCGGCATCAAAGAGGGCGATCAGGTCACCTGCACCAAGAGGATCTTGGAGGTGCCGGTCGGCCCCGAGCTGATCGGCCGCGTGGTGGATTCGCTGGGCCGCCCCTTGGACGGCAAAGGCCCCATCAACGCCAAGAAAACCTCCCCGATCGAAAAAATCGCCCCGGGCGTGATCACCCGCCAAAGCGTTTCTCAGCCCATGATGGTCGGCGAGAAGGCGATCGACTCGATGGTGCCCATCGGCCGCGGCCAGCGCGAGCTGATCATCGGCGACCGCCAAACGGGCAAGACCTCGGTGGCCTTGGACGCCATCATCAACCAAAAAGACACGGGCGTCGTCTGCATCTACGTCGCGATCGGCCAGAAGGCGTCGTCGGTCGCCAACGTCGTGCGCCAGCTTGAAGAGCACGGCGCGATGAAGCACACCATCATCGTCGCCGCGACCGCCTCGGACACCGCCTCGCTGCAATACATCGCCCCCTACGCGGGCTGCGCGATGGGCGAGTACTTCCGCGACAACGGCCAAGACGCCTTGATCGTGTACGACGATTTGTCCAAGCAAGCCGTCGCCTACCGCCAGATTTCCCTGCTGCTGCGCCGACCCCCGGGCCGCGAAGCTTACCCCGGCGACGTTTTCTACCTCCACAGCCGCTTGCTGGAGCGCGCGGCGCGCATCAACGCCGAGGAGGTGGAGCGTTTGACGGGCGGCAAGGTGAAGGGCAAGACGGGCTCGCTCACGGCCCTGCCCATCATCGAGACGCAGGCGGGCGACGTTTCGGCGTTCGTTCCGACCAACGTGATCTCGATCACCGACGGGCAGATCTTCTTGGAGACGGATCTGTTCAACGCGGGCATTCGGCCCGCCATCAACGCGGGCATTTCGGTCTCGCGCGTCGGCGGCGCGGCGCAGACGAAGGTCATCAAGAAGCTCGGCGGCGGCATCCGCTTGGCTTTGGCCCAGTACCGCGAGCTCGCGGCTTTCTCCCAGTTCGCCTCGGACTTGGATGAGGCCACCCGCAAGCAGCTGCGCCACGGCGAGGTCGTGACCGAGCTGATGAAGCAAAAGCAATTCCATCCCATGACGACCGCCGAGATCGCCCTGACGCTGTGGGGCATCAACAACGGCTCGTACGACGACATTCCCGTCAAAGACGCGCTGCGCTTCGAAAGAGAGTTCCAAGAGCACTTCGAGACGCAATGCCCCAACGTCATGAAGCAGATCGATGAAACGGGCGCGCTGAGCGACGAGAACGAGGCGGAGCTCAAGCGCCAGATGCAGACTTTCAAGACCGCGTTCTTGGCCGGGGCCCCCGCCGATCGCTGACGAGCCGGCAAGGCCGCCCTTGGGCGGCCTTGCCTTGGGCGCGCAGTCGCATCGCAGCCAAAGAAAGGCGAGAGATGGCAGTCGGAAAAGAGATTCTCACCAAAATCCGAAGCGTGCAAAGCACGCAGAAGATCACGCGCGCGATGGAAATGGTGTCGACCTCGAAAATGAGGCGAACCCAAGACCAGATGCGCCAAGCCCGCCCCTACGCGGAGTACGTGCGCGTGGTGATGGGCCATTTGGCGTCGACGCAGGAAAAAAACCTGGCCATTTTGTCCAAGCACGAGCGCGTCCGCCGCGCCGCGATTGTCCTGATCACACCGGACAAGGGGTTGTGCGGCGGCATGAACGCCAACGTCCTCAAGCGTTTTTACCACTTGGTGCGCGACTACCAAGACCAAGGGGTCGACGTCGAGGTGGTGTGCTTGGGATCCAAAGGATTGGCCGCATGCCGCAGAATCGGGGTCAATGTCGTGGCCAGCGCCGTGAACTTGGGCGACAAGCCCAAGCTTGAGTCATTGCTCGGCGGCGCCACCTTGGCCGTCAACGCCTACGTTGAGGGCAAGATCGACGCCGTGCATTTGGTTTACACGCGCTTTGTCAACACGATGAAGCAGGAGCCCGTGGCCGAGATTCTTTTGCCCATCGGCGAGGATGTCTTGCAGCCTTCTTCCGAGATCAGCCACGGCTGGGACTACCTTTACGAGCCCGACCCGTTGACGGTGCTGGAGTACTTGGTGCGCCGGTACTTGGAGTCGGTCGTGTACCAAGCGGTTTGCGAGAACATGGCCAGCGAGCAGGCCGCGCGCATGGTGGCGATGAAAGCCGCGACGGACAACGCCAGCGGGCTGATTCGCAACCTGCGCTTGGTGTACAACAAATCCCGCCAGGCGGCGATCACCACGGAGCTTACCGAGATCGTGGCCGGCGCCGCAGCCGTGTGACGGCCCCAACTGGATAAGGACAGACATATGAGTCAAAAGGAAAAAGTCGCTGAGGCCAAGGTCGCCAAGGCGGGATCGGCCGAGGGCGTCGTCGTGCAGATCATCGGCGCCGTTGTCGACGTCGAGTTTCCCCGCAGCGAAGTGCCGGGCTTTTACGAGGCTTTGGAGATTCCCGAGGCCGGATTGGTTCTTGAGGTGCAGCAACAGTTGGGCGACGGGGTGGCGCGCGCCATCGCGATGGGCACGACCGACGGCTTGCGCCGCGGCATGGCCGTCAAGCGCGCCCGCCATATGATCGAGGTGCCGGTGGGCGAGGCCTGCTTGGGCCGCATCATGAACGTTTTGGGCAACCCCGTGGATGAGCTGGGCCCCATCCAAACCGACTTGCGCCGCGCGATCCATCAAACCGCGCCCAAGTTCGACGAGCTGTCCAGCTCGACCGAGGTTTTGGAGACGGGCATCAAGGTCATCGACCTGCTGTGCCCCTTCGCCAAGGGCGGCAAGGTCGGCTTGTTCGGCGGCGCGGGCGTGGGCAAAACCGTCAACATGATGGAGCTGATCAACAACATCGCCAAGGCGCACAGCGGTTTGTCCGTGTTCGCGGGCGTGGGCGAAAGAACCCGCGAGGGCAACGACTTCTACCACGAGATGCAGGAGTCCAAGGTTCTGGACAAGGTCGCGATGGTTTACGGCCAGATGAACGAGCCTCCCGGCAACCGCCTGCGCGTGGCCTTGACGGGCCTGACGATGGCCGAGTACTTCCGCGACGAAGTCGACGAGAAGACGGGCAAGGGCCGCGACGTTCTGCTGTTCATCGACAACATCTACCGCTACACCTTGGCGGGCGTGGAGGTCTCGGCGCTGCTGGGCCGCATGCCCTCCGCCGTGGGCTATCAGCCGACGCTGGCCGAGGAAATGGGCGTGCTGCAAGAGCGCATCGCCTCAACCAAGGTGGGCTCGATCACGTCGATCCAGGCCATTTACGTGCCCGCCGACGACTTGACCGACCCCTCTCCCGCGACGACGTTCGCCCACTTGGACGTGACGATCACGCTAAGCCGCAACATCGCCTCCTTGGGCATCTACCCCGCCGTGGATCCCTTGGATTCGACGTCCCGTCAGCTCGACCCCGCGGTCGTGGGCGAAGAGCACTACGCCGTGGCTCGCGGCGTTCAGGAAACGCTGCAAAAGTACAAAGAGCTGCAAGACATCATCGCCATTTTGGGCATGGACGAGCTGTCCGACGACGACAAGAAGGTGGTCATGCGCGCCCGCAAGATTCAGCGCTTCCTGTCGCAGCCCTTCCACGTGGCCGAGGTCTTCACGGGCTCGCCCGGCAAGTATGTCCCGCTCAAAGACACCGTCAAGGGCTTCAAGGCCATTTTGGACGGCGAGTGCGACGACATCCCCGAGCAGGCTTTCTACATGGTCGGCGGCATCGAAGAGGTTCGCGCCAAAGCGGAAACGGTTTGACGCCAGCGCAAGGGGATCGGAATGGCTCTATTGAAAGTCAGCGTGGTCAGCAACGAGAGCAAGATCTTCGAGGGCGAGGCTTCGTTCGTCGCGGCGCAGACCATCGACGGGGAGCTGGGCATCTTGCCCCGGCACGTTCCGTTGATGTCGGTGCTGAAGCCCGGCGTGTTGCGCATCAAGGAGCCGGGCAAGGACGAGGAAACCTGCTTGGCCTTGTCCGGCGGCATTCTCGAGGTGCAGCCCAGCAGCGTCACCGTTTTGGCGGAGGTCGCCGTGCGCGGCCGCGAAGCGGATGAGCAGCGCGCCTTGAAGGCCAAGCGAGACGCCGAGGAGGCGCTGAAATCGTCCAAAAACAGCAAGCAAACGGCCACCGCCCAAGCCGCCTTGGCGGCCGCGATCGCCGAGCTCAAGACCATCGATTACATCAGGCAGCGCAGGCACTAGGCTGCGTGAGAACCGTCTTCGGACGGTTTTCTTTTTGACCGAACGCCGCGCTTGGGCTTCGGTCAAAAAGAAAACCCGAAAGCGGGGGCGAATCGCGGATGAAATCCGCCCCGCGCCCAATGAGGCGGCCATGCCCGGGGCAACGCAGGGCAAAAGGAGAGGCGATATGTCAGGCGCAGGATCGGACGCGGGCGCTTCCGCGCAGGCTCGGGGTTTGCGGACAGGCGGTCCCGCAGGTTTTAACGCGGCGCGAGCGATGCGCGCGGCTTGCTCGGCTTGCTCGGCTTGCGCGCTCGCCGCCGCGGCGCTGACGGCTTGCGCGGGCAACGGCTACGCGCCCAACCCGGGCGCCCGCGCCTCATCCAGCCCCGCCGTGCGCCAGCTGGCCAAAAACGCCCCCAAAGTCGGATCGGAGCAAACGCTCAACCGAGCTTTGGAGATGGCGGAAAAAGGGGATCCGGAGGCGATGTTCCTCGCGGGCAGCATGCTCGAGCGCGGGCAGGGGGCGCCCGCGGATCTGGGCGCGGCCCATGACTGGTACGTCAAGGCCGCCAAGGCGGGCAACCGCAACGCTTACTACAATTTGGCGATGTGGAGCTACAAGGGGATCTACATCCCCCAAGATTTCGAGCAGGCGTACGCCTCGTTTGAGAAACTCGCGAACATGGGCGACGCGGGCGCCATGACGATGCAGGCCAAGATGATTTTGGGCGGGCAGGGCGCCCAAACCGATTTGGGCAAAGCCTTGGGGTTGTTGGAGCGGGCCCGCTCCTTGGGCGACCGCGACGCCTACGCGACCATGGGCTATTTGCTTTTGATCGGCAAAAGCGTGCCCAAGGACGAGAAGCAGGCTTTGCGCTATTTGCGCAAGGCCGCCCAAGAAGGCGACTCCGACGCGGCCCTCACCGTGGGGCAGATGCTCTTGACGGGGCAAGGCGAGGCGCCCAACGACAAAGAGGCGCGGGTTTGGGTCGATCGCGCCGCCGCCGCGGGCAATCCCAAGGCCGCCGAGTTCAAGGCCCAAATGGGCTGGTAGGAAAGGAAAGATCGCGCCGCGAGGCCGTTGGCGTTTGCAGCCGGAGCCTGTTTGAATG
>CAJPTP010000020.1 GCA_905373555.1 uncultured Francisella sp.
GTGGGGGGGCGCCCGGGCTTCGAGGGCGAGCCCTCGGTCGGCGCGGATCCTTTGCGCCGCTTCGGCGCCGAAAAGCGCGAGGCGCCCGACGCCGCGAAGACGGGCGCGGCGAAGGCTGACGCGGCCGAGCCGAGTGGGTTTCGCCCGGCGTCAAGCGAGAAGCCCGAGGCGGAGCGCCTTGGGCGCTTCGCCGCCCCCCGCTTCGGCCGCCCGGGGCGATTGGGGGCCGACAACGAGACGGATCGCGCTGACGAGCGCCGCGATCGCGCCGATGGGCGCCCCGGCTCCGCAACCGCATCTGACTCCGCATCCGCTTCCGCATCCGCCCCTTTCCCCGCCTTCTCTCGCTTCGCGAACGGCGCCGGCGACGGCCCGCGCTCGCGCTTTGGCGCGCCCCCCGCGGCCGAGGAACGGGACGATCGGCTGTCGCTGTCTGTCTTTCCCGACCCCAACGATCCCGCGAAAACGACCACGCGCCCCAGCGCGCGTTGGGAAAAGCCGTCCGAGGGTTCGGGCTTGCGCCGCGAGGGGGAAAAGCCCGACGGCGGTCTGCGCCGTTTCGGCTCCGACTCGCCTCGAAATGGCGGTTTTGCCGAGCGATCCGGCAAAGAGCCGGACGGCGCGGGCGGCTTGGGCGGCTTGGGCTTGGGCGGCCCGGGCGCCCAAGCCCCTCAAAGCCGCGCGGATGCGAGGCCGGCCGCGGGATTCGGCGCAGCTTCGGGCATGGGGCCGCATCCCGGCGCCGACCGGGTCGGCGCGAACGGCGGGAACGGCCAAATGGGCCAAGGCCGGCCTCAAGGCCGGGGCGCGGGCGTGGGAGCCGGCGCGGCCGATTCGGCGCGCCCCGCTTTAAGCAAGGAAAGGTTGGACGCTTTGCGCAGCCTCGAGACCGTGCCTTTGTTCGGCGAGGAGTCCGTGGGCGCGCACATGCGCAATGCGCCTTTGAACGATCCCAAAGCCCGCAAAAGGGGCATGGCCGACCGCGCCCCGTTCGACCCATCCTCGCTTTCTTTTCCGCCGAGCGCCCCTGCGGCCCGCTCGGCGCCCGCGCGCGCCGCGGGGTCGGCTCATCCGGATTCGGAAGACCAAATCACGGATTATTTGTACGGCCTCAAAAAAACCGAAGGGGGCGTCGATCATCCGGGCCCGTCTGCGCCCGCCGTCAATGGGACCGAAAAGGAATTCGCCGCCCGGGATGCCGCCCGGCCCGCGAATCATTCGTCGGGCTTTGAGCTCGAAGCGCCCGGGCGCCCGGGCCCGGCGCCCGCTTCGGATCGCCCGGCCGCCCCGAACGCCTCAAACGTCTCGGGCGCCTCGAACGCCCCAAGCGTCTCGAGCCCGTCCTCTTTCGGCTCGGGCCCGGGACGCTTGGGCGGCGGGTCTTGGGGCGGGGCGTCCGGTTTTTCGGCCGACCGGCCTCGGTTTTCCCCGGGATCCGGCGAATCGGGCCGAGGCGGGGCGGCCCCGGGTTCCGATGCGGGCCCAAAAAACATGTCCGCCAACGATCCCGGCCGAATCGGGCCCCCGACCGCAGCCGCGGCCGATGGGTCATCCCGCATGGGCTTTGCCGATGTGGGCTATGTCTCCAAAAGCAATCTCAAGCTCAAGCCCGACCGCTTGGATGACGATCCCGCCGATTGGGCCGGGTTTGGCCGTTCGTCGGCGAGCGACGGAGCGGTTTTGGCTTCGGGCCGCGAGGGCGCGGCGCAACGCCTCCCGGGCCGCGGCGCCGCCGCTTCGGCGGGACCGCTCTCGGCGCAGTCCGCGATCGGATCGTCCCCCGCCGCTTTGGGGCAAAAGCCGCCGTTTTCCGCGCATCGAGGCCAAGCGATCCAAGACGGCTCGAATCCGGCCCGAACCCCCTCGGTCGAGCCGCAGAACGAGCGTCGATCGGGGCTTGATCCCGCCCCCTTTTCCTCTCGGTCTTCCCTGATTCCCGATGCCCCCCCCTCCAAGGCGCCGGGATCGGCGTCGGCGCGGGATGCCGCGGCGCAATCGGGCGGGCCCGCTCCGGGCGTCTTTCGGAGCGAAGGATCCGAGGCGGAATCGCGTTTATCTGGCGCCTCGGGCCGGATTCGGCCGGATCGCCTCGGCGACGGGCCGCTTGGCGGCGCCCGCGCTTCAACGGCGCCTTCGGCGTTGTCCTCCGGCGCCTCGCCCGCCCCCTCTTTTGCCGCAGCGAGCCCGGTTTCCTCGGCGAACCCCGCCGCCGCGAAGGGCGAGGCGCCGTCCCCATCGGCGCGGGAGCGTCTTGCGGGGATGGGCTCGCCCCGCGCGGCGGGCTTCGCGCGCTTGGGCCCCGCCGATGGCCCCGCGCAAGCTTTGGGCTTGGCGGGCGAGCCCGGCGATTCGGGCGCGCCGGCCCCCGCCTCAAGGCCCGCCAACGCGCGCGGCGACACCCCCTTTGGCTTTGCCCGTTTTATGGAAGCTTCGGGCGATGGCGCGGCGGCCCGCATTGCCCTCGGCAAGGATGGGGGGCGCGGCGGGGACAGCCGGCTCGATTTGAGCTCGGGGCCGCGTCACGGCTTGGGCGCGGACGCCGGATCGGGGTTCGCCCCGGGCGGCCCATCCGGTTTGGGCGAGCGGCGCGATTCAGGCGCCGCCGCGTCGGCGCCGGCGCGCCCCGGAGCCCCCGCCTTCGCCAATGCGGCGCCGTTGTCGGCGGGCGTTGGGGGCGGGGCGGCGCGAAACCCCGGATCGGCGCCCGAACGGGTTTCGGCCCCGGGCGCCGGCTTCGATCGCGCCGGCGTTGCGCCCCGTTCCCCTGCGGCGGCCGTTTCGTTGCCGCCGCAGCCTGAGGATGCGGGCGCGCGCGCGGCGCGCTCGGGTTTGCCCGTTGTTCGGCTCGGTTCGGACGAGGCCCGTTTGCCCATGCCGGCCAACCAAAATCCCTCCGAAGAGCCCGATCGGGCGGAAGAGAGCCCCGTTCGCGCCGCGGCGGGTTCCCGCTTGGGCGCGCGGGCAACGCCCGAGCCTCAGGGCGCGGGCGGGCGCATGGCGGCGCCGGATGGGGCCGCGAGCCAAGCCAAGGGGGCGAATGGGCCTTTGGCGCCGAGTTGGCGCCCCGAGGCGCTTTCGCGTTTCGAGCGTTCGCATCCGGATGCCTCGTCGCGCGCGCCTTCGTTCGCCGCGCCGGGCGCCGAGGCGCCGATCGTCGCCCTCAAGCCCGCCGGCCCGTCGGGCGGCGCGGCGCCGTTCGATGGGCATGACCCGCATGATTCGGAAGTCCTTTCGGGCAAGGCGAACGCTCGGCGAATGTTTTCGGGCGTGGGGCCGGCTTCGAGCGACGGTCGCCCCGAGCCCGCCTCTGTCTCGCCTTCACCCGTTGCGCCCGCGAGTCTTTCGGCGTTTGCCGAAACTCCGGGATTCAAGCCCGGTTCGCCCGGATCGCCCGGATCGCCCGAGCCCGTGACCGAGGCCGGGCGCCCTTTGGGCGCGGCCGAGGATCGCCGCCTCGCCCCCGCCCCCGCTCCCGTTCCCGTTTCCGCTCCCGCTTCGGCGCCGACGCCGATTTCCGCTTTGCGCGCTCGATCCGATTCGGAGCGCGAGAGCGAAGAGCGCCCCGCGCCCCGGCCGTATGAGCTGCCCGATTTGTCGCTGCTTCATCCGCCCTTTGAGCGCAAGCCCAACGCCAAGCGCCTCGACGTCGACGCCCTGTCGCGGGTCATCGAGGGCAAGCTGGCCGAGTACCGCGCCCCGGGCTTCGTCACGGGGGCGGTCACGGGGCCGGTCATCACCCGCTTCGAGGTTGAGCCCGGGGAGGGCGTGCGCGGCTCCTCGATCATGAATATCCAAAACGATCTGGCCCGCGGCATGCGCATGCAATCGATCCGGATCGTTGAAACCGTGCCCGGCAAAACCTGCATGGGCGTCGAGGTGCCCAACCCCGAGCGCGAGGGCATTGCGCTGTCAGAGGTGTTGGCGTCCGACAGCTTCCGCGGCTCCCCCTCGCCTCTGACCTTGGCGCTGGGCAAGGATGTGACCGGCCGCTGCGTTTCCTACGACCTCAAAAGCGCCCCGCATTTGCTGGTGGCGGGCACGACGGGATCGGGCAAGTCCGTCGGCGTCAACGCCATGATCCTTTCGATCCTGTTCAAGGCGACCCCCGAGCAGGTCAGGTTCATCATGATCGACCCCAAGATGCTGGAGCTGAACATCTACAACGGCATCCCGCATTTGCTGGCGCCCGTGGTCACGGACATGTCGATCGCCCCCAACGCGCTGGCTTGGTGCGTCAACGAAATGGATCGGCGCTATTCGCTGATGGCAAGCGTTCAAGCCAAGGATTTGGATCACTTCAACGCCTTCATTTCCGCCCAAGAGGACCGAGGCGTCGTTCCGCCGGATCCGTTCAGCCCCGACCCGACCGCCCCCAATCGGCTGGGGCGTCTGCCCTTTGTCGTCGTTGTGGTCGACGAGTTCGCCGATTTGATGATGACGTCGGGCAAAGAGATCGAGCCCTTGATCAAACGGCTCGTGCAAAAGGCCCGGGCGGCGGGCATCCACCTGATTTTGGCCACGCAAAGGCCGTCGGTGGATCTGATCAACGGCGTGATCAAGGCCAACCTGCCCGCCCGCGTCGCCTACCAAGTGTCCAGCACGCAAGACAGCAAGACCATTTTGGGCAAGTCGGGGGCGGAGAAGCTGCTGGGCAAGGGCGATATGCTGCTCAAGCGCGCCGACAACGCGGTTTTGGAGCGCGTGCACGGCTGCTTGGCGCTGGATGCGGACATCAAGCGCGTGGCCGACTACGCCCGATCCTTCGGGGCGCCTCAATACGTCGAAGAAATCACCTCCGGCACGGCTTTGGATGAGCCGGGATCCCAGTCTCCCCGCTCGGCCTCGGACGAGCGCGACGGCGAGGCGATGTACAACAAAGCCGTCGAGTTTGTGGTTTCCACGGGCAAAACCTCGCTCAATCAGCTGCAAATCGAGTTTTCCATCGGCTACCCCCGGGCGTCGAAGTTCATGAACAGAATGGAAAAGGAAGGGATCGTCTCGGCCCCCAGCCTCAACGGCAAACGCAAGGTGCTGCTCGACGCCCCGCCCGCGGGCGGGGACGACTCCGAAAGCGGCGGCGAGTAGCGAAGGGGGCGGCGGATCGCGGCGCTCCGGGCGGGTCGAAATTCGCCCTCACAAAAAACAAAAGGGAGCGTTGCGAAGCGGCGCCGCCGCCGTCGCCGCCGGCGCCCTTTTTTCCCAATATGGAATGGCTTGAATCGCTCTCGAAGCGGCCTTTGAGGCGCCGGTTGCGTGTCTTCGAGCTTTCCGCATGGCGCCCGGGCTTGCCGTCGGTTCCTTGACTCTGCGCGGGCTTTGTTTTTGCGGCGCCAACGTTGCTTGCAAGCTTTTCAAAACAAAAAAAAGAGCGCGGCTGCGCTCTTTTTTTTTGGAATCCCGCAAACGGAGGCGGAGGGAGGGGAGGGGGTTAGCCGAACAAATCCAGGCGAATGCGGTTTTCGCGGGCCAAATTGGCCATGTAGGCGTCCGATTCCTTCTTGCCGCCGAGCTTTTGTTCGGCGACTTGGCGCACGGCCTCGAGCGTTCCGTTGCCCACGGCGTTGCGCCTGCCGCAGACGTAGAGGATGGCTTTCTTGTTTTCGATCCAATCCCAGCATTCGTCCGGCGCGTTGGACAAAGCGCCTTGGGCGAAACCCGGCGTCTCGTTGTCGAACACGAGGTCGGCCTTGGTCAGCGTCCCCTGTTTCCGCGCCCGCTCGATCTCCTCGCGGAAATAATCGTCTTGGCGGGAGTGGGCGTTGCCGAAAATCAGCCACGCGTTTCGCGGGGTCGACGGCAGCTCGCGGATGAAGCCCAGCATGGGGGCGAGTCCCACGCCCGCGCTGACCAAAATCACGGGGCTGGGGTCGCCGGGATCGGGCAAATTGAAGGTCGGATGCTCTCTCCATTTGGCGGCGAGCGATTCGCCGATCCCCAGCTCGTGGGTGAGATAACGCGAGCAGCTGGGGACGCCCTCTTGGCTGAGCCTTGGGTCGAATCCCACCAGCAAGTCGATGAAGTCGGCGCCTTGGGCGGACGCCAAAGAATACCGGCGCTCGATGTTGGATCCGGGCGGCAAAAGCGAGATCAGATCGCCCGCCCGAAATTTCATTTTCATGCGCGTTTTGAGCAGGATCGCCCACGCCTCCTTGCCGCCTTCGGGGTTGCGGTCGATGCGCCTTCTTTCCGTCAGTTTCGCCGTGAACTTGCGGTCGCGCAGCGGGTTGTCCAGCGCGGGCGCGCCGCCCAGGCCCGCCGCGGCCATGGCGGCGTCGAGCCAAGCGCGAAAGCCCGCGAAGGATTGGCCGTTCGCGGCGTCGGCTTTGCCCGCCGGGCAGACGAGGCGCGCGTCGAACAACTCCCCCAGCTTTCTTTCCAGCGTTTCCGCCCCAAGCCCGCAAGCTTCGTACGATGAATCGCAAAGGCGAACCATCGACATGAAAAGAGGCGTCGCCTTGCGCCGCTTTTGGGCGTCGCCGTCTTCGGCCGCCAAGCGGGCGACGAAGTTGCGGGCGGTTGTCGGCATCTCTCCATTGCCCGTCGAGGAACAGGCGAACAGGCACAGCTCGCCGTTTTGCGGCCATCCGTCCCACGCGTCGATGGGCAGGGTTCGCGCCGCCCAACCGCCGGCGTTCAGCGCGCGATGCGCCTCTTGGCACAAGGCGGCCCCCATCCCCGTTTCCGAGGCGTAAATCAGCGCAATGGAGCGAAATTCATTCATGGTTTATCCCCCAAGGCGGGCAAGCCGCTTTTTTTTGGTTTGGGCCTTGGCTCGGCGCGCCTCGATTTGCGAAGAGCCGAGGGCCGGGCCGAAGAAGGGCAAGAGAATCGCGCGATCTCATGGAAAGCGCCGTCGGGCCCCGGGCCGTCTTGGGCGCTCGGGCCGCCGAGCCGAGGGTTCCCGCGCTCGCGGGTCCGGGCGAGCGACTCGATCCCCATGGGCCGGGCGGCGCCGGCGGGCGCGTTGGGCTTGTTGGGCGCCGAATTCGGGCGCCGATTTCGCCGAGCCCGAGATCCATCCGCGCGAGTCTGTCTTTTCTTGGCCCGGCGCTCGGCGCCGTTCAGGCCGTCATGAAGCGGAATTTGTCGATCGATTTTTCGATCAAGGCGAGGATGGTTGCCTCGCTTTCCGTTCGGATCAGCTTTTCTGCCAACTCCCGGGCGGCGCGCTGCAAGTCTTGGTCTTCGTTGAGATCTGCGAACCGATACAGGGCCTCGCCGCTTTGCTTGGTGCCCAGCAGCTCGCCCGGGCCGCGGATGCGCAGGTCTTCTTGGGCGATCAGGAAGCCGTCTGACGTCTTTTCCATGATCTTGAGCCGGCGCACGGCCACCTTAGTCAGTTTGGGGCCGAACATCAGAACGCAATGGCTTTTGTTGGCGCCGCGCCCGACGCGGCCCCGCAGCTGGTGCAATTGGGCCAATCCCAGCCGCTCGGCGTTTTCGATGACCATGCACGAGGCGTTGGGGACGTCGACCCCGACCTCGATGACGGTCGTGGCGACCAAAATTCCGATCTTGCCCGAGGAAAAGCCCGACATGACCTCGTTTTTTTCGGCCCATTTGAGCCTGCCGTGCGCCAAGCCCGTTTCGCACACGCCCTCGAAGCGCGCCCGGATGGCCTCGAAGACGGCGGTCGCGGCGGCGACGTCCTCCAGCGCCTCGGATTCGCCGATCAACGGGCACACCCAATAGGCTTGCTCCCCGCGCCGGATCGCCGCCTCGACAAAGCTTAGCACCTCGTCTTTGCGCGAGGATTTGACCAGCAAGGTGGAAATGGGGCTCCGCCCGGGCGGCAGCTCGTCGATCACGGACACATCCAAGTCCGCCAGGTAGGTCATGCACAGCGAGCGGGGGATCGGGGTCGCGGTCATCATCAGCCGATGCGCGCCTTCGCCTTTGTCGTTGAGCTTGAGCCTTTGGCCGACCCCGAATTTGTGCTGCTCGTCGATCACGACCAGACCCAATCGGGCGAACGCGACGGAGTCTTGCAAAATGGCGTGGGTGCCGATGATCAGCTGCGTTTCGCCCGAGGCGACGCGCTTGAGGATGGCGGCCTTCTCCTTGGGCTTGACGGAGCTCACCAGCAAATCGACGGCGACGCCGAGCGGCTTGAGCCACGATTCGAAGCGCAAGGCGTGCTGCTCGGCCAGCACTTCCGTCGGCGCCATCAAAGCGGCTTGCGCGCCCGATTCGATGGCGGTCAGGCACGCGATGGCCGCGACGGCCGTCTTGCCGCTGCCCACGTCGCCTTGCAGCAGCCGGTTCATCGGGTGGCCCGACGCCATCGAGCCTTGGATCTCCCCGATCGCCCGTTTTTGCGCGCCCGTGAGCTCAAAGCCCAAGGCGCGCGCGAAGCGCGCCTGCAGCTCGCCCGTGCCTTGCAGCTTGGGCGCCTTGTTGCGCAGGCGCAAGGTTTTGGCCCACAGCATCGACAGCTGCTGCGCGAAAAGCTCGTGGAATTTCAGCCGCCGCAGGGCGGGGTAGCGGCCGTCGGCGGCTTGCTCGGGCGAATAGCCCAAAGGGGGGCGATGCAGCTCGCGCAGCGCTTGGGGCAAGCCGATGAGGTTCAGGCGAATCAGATCCTCGGGGCGGAGGTATTCCTCGATCTCGCAGCGCGCCAAGGCCATGCGGCAGTACTTGGCGATGTCGCGTTGGCTCAAATTGGCCGTCGCGGGGTAGATGGCGGTCAGACTGTCGGGCAGGGGGTCGGACAGGGAGCCCACCGAGGGCTGCTGCAGCGTCATCAGGCCCGAGTACTCGTTGCGCTTGGCCACGCCGAACAGACGCTTGGGGCCCGGTTGCTCGAGCTTGCTTTCCACGGCGGGGTGGAGGTTGAACCAAATGCCCGCGAACACGTCGTCGGCGCGGTCGACGAAGCGGTACTCCGCGCCCCTGGGGCCGACGGCCTTGCGCATGATCGCAATGCCCTCGGCCACGCAGTGCGCGCCGTCTTGCATGTAGCGCGCGGGCGTGGGCCGGGATTGGTCGAGGTAGCGCATGGGCCGCAAGAACAGCAGGTCGGCGACGCTTTGGACGCCCATGCGGGCGAACTTGGCGCGCAGCGGCTTGGGCATGCCCAACGCCCGTTCAAGCGAGCCGTCGCTGCGGTCGGATGCGCGCGCCTTTTTCCGCCCGCGGGGGAACGCCGCCGAGTCTTGCGCCGATCGAGCCGCGCCGTCGGCCGAGGCGGGCTGCGGTTTTGCGTCGCATGGGCCCGAAGGCCCGAAACGGCGCGCGCCGCCGGGGAGGCTGTGTGGATCTTTGTCGATGGGCATGAACTTGGGCATGGTTGGGCCGGGGGCGCTGCGCTCGGGGCCGAAGCGTCGGAAGGCGCGGGCCGCCGCGGACTGAAGTCCAAGGGCGCGGGCCCGGGCGCAAATTTGGATTCTAACATGCGCCATTGTCGTGGATCTGCGGCTAACATCCGAGCAATTGCGCCGAAATTGCGCCGATCGCTTCGTCCGGCGCCGGCTTCGCTGAAGGGGAAAATGGCGGGCGGCCAGCTTGATCCGGCGCCGAGGGCCGCGCCGGGCCGCAGGGCCGCGGGCGGACCGCTTGACGCTGCTTTCGCTTCCTTGCGCATTCTCGCCCTTGCTTTCCGC
>CAJPTP010000021.1 GCA_905373555.1 uncultured Francisella sp.
ACCGACGCCTCCGCCGCCCCCCGACCGGTTCCCATCCCCAAGCTCGCAAGCGGCCGCTCGCTTTGGGCGGGCGCGCGCGAGGATCCGAACAGGCGAGAGAAAAAGCCGCGCGGCCGGTCGGCCGTCTTGTCTTTTTCAAATTGGGAATCGGATCGGCCCGACGTCGCCGAGGCCGAGACGGCCGCGCCGGCGGCGGGGCCGGACAACCCGGCCGAACCGCCGGGCGAATCGGCGCCCCGATTCCCGGCAAGGCCATCGGGCGCGGCGTCGACCGATTCAACCGACTCGCCTTGGGCGGCCGGTTCGCCCGAAGCGCCGCGAAAGCGGCGAAAGCCCGCCGCAGATTCTTTGGAAGAAGAAGAGGATGACGAACGCGAGAAGCGCGGAGAAGACGGAGAAGAATGCGAAAAACGCGACGAATTCGACGACGCCGACGCGCCGCCGGCCTCGGCGTCTTGGCCTGACGCGGGATCCGGGCTCGGCCGAACCGGGGCGTCCAAGCGGGAATTGAGGCTGCGGGCCATCAATCCCGCCGCTTGGGTCAGGTTCAGGGGAATGCGGAAATAGCCCTCGGGGGGAAAACGGCCCTCCTCGACCCCTGAGGCGGGTTCAATCCCGTCTGGGCCGGCCAAGGCTTGTCGGTCGTCGGCCGAGCCGCGATCCGCTCCGGGCGCGACGGCGCCGCGCGCAGAGGCGGAATCGCGGGGCTCAAGCCGGTCGCGCGAATCGTCGGGCGCCGCCAAAGCGCCCCGCCCCGGCTTTTGGGGCCTCAAATTCCACTTGCTGATAAACCAATCCTTTCGCCAAAACCCGAATCAAGCCCGCAACCAATCGAAAACGCATGGGCTTGACCGGGGCGACGCCAAATTGCGCTCGATTATAAACGATTTGCGCGCGCGACAACGCCGCCGCTTTGGGCGCCGCAACGAAGGCGGCCGAAGACCGAAGGCCCGAACCGGGAACAGGCGACGGCCGGTCGGCGCCGAGCTCATTGTATTTTTTCGCCGATGCGCCCGAAGTCATTGACGTTCATCCAAATCGCCACCGCCTTGCCGATCACATGGTCGTCGGGAAAGAAGCCCCAATAGCGGCTGTCTTCGCTGTAGTCGCGGTTGTCCCCCATGGCGAAATACATGCCCTTGGGCACGACGCACTCGAACTCCTCGTCGCTGGGATAGAAGCATTGGGTGCCCATGAAGGGGTTGCGCACTTTGGAAACGTCGACGCTGGGCAGCTTGTCGATCTTGAACACCGGGAAGGTCTTGTCGTCCAGGCGCTCGACGTAGCGCGTGACGGGGATGGGGAAGGAGCCCGAATCGCCTCTCGAGTCGGTCATGAAGACCTCGGCCGAAACGGGGGTGTCCTCCGCCTCAACCCCGTTGATGAACAAGCGCTTGCGCAAATACGAAACTCTGTCGCCGCCGACGCCGACCACGCGCTTGATCAAATTGACCTTGTCGTTGCGCGGGTCTTGGAACACCAAAACGTCGCCCCGGCGCGGCTTGTCGATGGGAATCACCACATCGTTGCGGATGGGCATTCGGATGCCGTAAACGTATTTATTGACCAGCACGAAGTCGCCCGGCACCAAATTCGGCCGCATCGAACTGGACGGGATGACAAAAGGCTCGAACAAAAAAGTGCGCAAAACGAAAAGCAGAAGCAGCACCCAGAAAAACTCGCCCACGTATTCCGTCGCGGGCGGCGGCGCAAGCTTGGGATCCTCCCCGGCCTTCTTGGCCCGGGCGCGCATAAAAATGTTGAACGACCAACACAGAAAAGACGCCAAGGTGAACAGCAGCAGAGTCGCGGTGAAACTCAGGTTTGAGGCGGTGAGGCAAAACGCGCCCACGAGCATCAGCAGATAGGCGTTTTGGGTCGCCGTCGAGGTTTGGCCCGTGGCCATGTTGCGTTTGCGGTCGGAAAAAGCGTACACGACCGCGCCCAAGGCGATCAGCCCGACAAAAAGAGCGGTGAGCTTGTCAAATTGCATTTACTTGCGATCCCCCTTGTTGTCGCCGACCTTGAGAATCGCCAAAAACGCCGACTGGGGAATGTTGACGTTGCCGACTTGCTTCATGCGTTTTTTGCCCGCCTTTTGCTTTTCCAACAATTTCTTCTTTCTGGTGACGTCGCCGCCGTAGCACTTGGCCAGAACGTTTTTGCGCAGCGCCTTGACTGTCTCGCGGGCGATGATTTTGCCGCCCACGGCCGCCTGAATCGCGATGTCGAACATTTGCCTGGGGATCAGCTCGCGCATGCGCGCCGCGAGCTCCCTGCCCTTGCGCTGCAAAGCGTCGCGGTGGACGACCAAGCTCAAGGCGTCGACCTTCTCGCCGTTGACCAAAATGTCGAGCTTGACCAAATCCGCCGCCCGATACTCCTTGAAGGCGTAGTCGACGGAGGCGTAGCCCCGGGTGTCGGATTTGAGCATGTCGAAAAAGTCCAAAGCCACCTCGCTAAGCGGCAAATCGTACTTGATCATCGCTTGGCGGCCCAAGTATTGAATGCCCAGCTGAACGCCGCGCTTGGCCACGCACAGCTTGATCACCGCCCCCACGTATTCCTGCGGCGCAAGAATCGTCGCCTCGATGATGGGCTCGTAGATGGCCTCCATGGCCCCGGGATCGGGCAGCATGGATGGGTTCTCCACCTCGACCAGATCGCCGTTTTTCATGCGCGCCTTGTACACGACGGTCGGCGCCGTGGCGATCAGATCCATGTCGAACTCGCGCTCGAGGCGCTCTTGGACGATGTCCAAATGCAGCAGGCCCAAAAAGCCGCAGCGAAAACCGAAGCCCAAAGCTTGGGAGACCTCGGGCTCGAAGCGCAGGGCCGAGTCGTTGAGCTGCAGCTTCAGCAGCGCCTCGCGCAGTTTGTCGTACTCGTGGTTTTCCACGGGATACAGACCCGCGAACACTTGGCTGGTCGCCTCTTTGAAACCGGGCAGCGCTTTGTCCGCCCCGCCCTTGGCCGAGGTGATGGTATCGCCCACCCGGGCCGCCCCGAGCTCCTTGACGCCCGTGACCAAAAAGCCGACCTCGCCCGCCTCGAGCCGATCGCGCGAGACCGCCTTGGGCGTGAAGACGCCGAGCTTCTCCACCGCCGTCTCTTGGCCCGTGGCCATGAACTTGACCTTGTCTTTCAGCGCGATCGACCCGTCGAAGATGCGCAGCAGCATCACCACGCCGACGTAATTGTCGAACCACGAATCGATGATCAGCGCTTTGAGCGGCGCATCGGGATCGCCCGAGGGCGGGGGCACCTTGCGCACCACGAGCTCCAAGGCGTCCACGACGCCCAGCCCCGTCTTGGCCGAGGTCTGCGTCGCCCCCACCGCCTCGATGCCGATGATGTTCTCGATTTCCTCGGCCACGCGCTCGGGCTCGGCGTTGGGCAGATCGACCTTGTTGAGCACGGGCAGCACCTCGACGCCCAAGTCGATGGCGGTGTAGCAGTTGGCCACGGTCTGCGCCTCGACGCCCTGCGAGGCGTCGACCACCAGCAGCGCGCCTTCGCAGGCGCTCAAGGAGCGGGACACCTCGTAGGAAAAGTCCACATGCCCGGGCGTGTCGATCAAATTGAGCCGATACACCTTCCCGTCGCGAGCCTTGTAGCGCAAGGCGGCCGTTTGGGCCTTGATCGTGATTCCCCGCTCCTTCTCGATGTCCATGCTGTCGAGAACCTGCGAGCTCATCTCGCGCGAGTCGAGGCCGCCGCAGGTTTGGATGAATCTGTCGGCCAAGGTCGACTTGCCGTGATCGATGTGGGCGATGATCGAAAAATTGCGAATGTCGTCCATGTTCAACGCGCTCCGTCGCGCTTGCCAAGGATAGGAAAAAGCCGCCCCGGGATCGTTCCGGGCCGCGGCGCAAAGGCGCCCCGAAAAGCGGCGAAAAAACCGGCCGCGATGACAGGCCGCGGAAGCGGGCCTCGGGACAAAACGCCGGAAGGCCGCATCCGCCCCGGCCCAACCAACCGGCCTGCGCCCGGCGGGCGGCGACGCCGGATGGCCTGCCCAACGGAAACGGCGCAAGGGAGGCGAAACAAGCAAAGGAGGATAAGAAGCGCAAAAGAAACGCGAGAGAAAAGCCGCCGTTTCGCCGAACGCGGGCGCAGGACAGGCGCGGCGGCAAGCCGTCGCGCGGCCTTGCCACCCGAATCAGGGCGAACGTTCAGGAGTCGGCGGGCTTGCCCGGGAAATCGGGGCGGGCCTCGGATGCCGGATCGCATTGCCCCTCAAGCAAGGCCCTGCGAAACGCCTCGACGTCGAGCCGCCAATGGCAAACCTCGCGGCCTTGAGGGTCCAGCAGCACGGGCACCAACTCGTCGTATTGCGCCAAAAGCCGCTCGTCGTCGTCGACGTCGATCTCGCGCAAGACAAAGCTCGCGCCATTCCCCCGCTCAAGCAGCAGCCGCTCTTTCATGCGAGCGCACAGCGAGCAATAGGAGCGGCCAATCAACTGAAACTCCAAGCCGATTCTCCTTGCGGCCCTTTGGCCCAATTCCCATGGAATCGGCGATTATAGCGCGCGGCCCGAGCCGCCATTGCCAAGCGCATCAAGGCGATGCGGCCGCGCGCCGCGATCGGCGCGCCTCATGAATCAGACGGCTCCCGGGCACGCGTTGCGCCTTCGCCCCTTTGGCGGCCTTTTCCCCTTGCGATCTTTTCCCCCGCCGCCTTGCCTCGCCGATTCGGCCGAAACCGGCGCCAAGCCGCTTGGCGCGCCGAATCGGGCGGCCGTGAACGCCAACCCCAAAGGGGCGCCGGGCGCCGGGGAGACGGGCCCAAGGCTATTGGCGGGGGGTAAAAAGAAAAAACAACCGCAAAGGGTCGTCCCGACTTCGGCCTTGCGCCTACTTGTCTTTGGGCATAAACCCCACGTTTTGCCAAAACTGGATGGTCTGCTGCTGCAGCGAGCGCTGCCAATCCATGAAAGTCTGGCCGGGCTGGGCGAAGTTTTGCCGGAAGGGGCTAAGCCACTTGCTCGCGTTTTGCATGTTCTTGGCCTGCTCCTCGACGCTGCGCTGCCAGTCGCGGAAAATGCGCATGTTTTGCTCCAAAAAGGGTCCAAACACGCTTTGCAAAGCCTGTCCGTACATCCGGATCATCTGCGTCAGGATCTCGTTGCTCAAAATGGGGGAGCCGCCCGCCTCCTCCTCGATCAGCAGCTGCAGCAGCACCTGTCTTGTCAGATCCTCCCCCGTTTTGGCGTCCACCACCTGAACGTCGCAGTACTCGATGACCATCTGCTTGACGTCCGCCAGCGTGATGTAGGCGCTGATGGCGGTGTCATACAGACGACGGTTTTGGTATTTTTTGATGACGCGATGCTCGCCGACCATATCTCTTTTCTTCCCTGTCCGCGGTTAAGCCCCAAAAGTCAAGGCGCCGCGAGACCGCAGTCGTCTTGCGGCGCCGGTAAGCTTGCCCGCCCTGCTTTTTACACGAGCCCGCGAAAAAAAGCAATGCGACTTGTTCATATCGGCATATTAGGGCGCGCTCGCCCATTCAGCCCGCCGATCGCAATCAAGGCGGCTTAAAGATCAACCGGGAAAAAGCCGGAAAAGCCGCGGCCCGCATTGCCGATGATAAATGATATTGCGTTGACGTCGAAGGGATCGGGCGCGGCTTGCGAAAAAAAAATCCGTTCTTTGGCCCGCTCTTTCGCACCCCCAAGAACAAAGGACAGAAAAAGCATTCGCTCCGATTAGCCCATCTCCACGATCGGCCGACGCCCATCCGACCAACAAAAAGACCGGCAACGCTCAAGCCGGCGCTTTGGCCCGCTGCGAAAAAAGCCCGGCTCGCGACGGAAATCCGGGCGTCGATTTTTGGAAAAAGACGCCGCCTTTCAAAAGCAACAGAACTTTTCTCTTCGCCGCGCCCCGTCATGGGCGGAAGGCTAAGCCCGGGGAAGCGAGGGGCGGGAAAGCGGGGAAACGGGAGCGGGCTGCCGAACACGGGCGCGGCGACGGCGCCGACCCAAGCGCCGGGTCGATCTGCGCCAAGGCGCCCCATCCGGGCAAAACAACGCCCGCGTCGAGCGCGGGCGTTGCGGTCAAGCTTGCGCAATCCATTCAAGCGGCGAAGCCGCCCGGGGGATCACTTGGCTTTGTTGACGGCGGACTGAGCGGCCTCGGTGGCCTTCTTCACGGCGTCCTGGGTCTCTTTGGTCACGGAGTTGAACGCCTGCTGCGTCTCTTTCGCGGCGGTGGAGAAAGCCTCTTGGGTGTGCTTGATGGCTTCCTGGTTTTGCTGGGCGGCGTTCTTCACGGCCTCGCTGACGGCCTTCTGCGACTGCTTGACGGTGTCGGCGACGTTCTTCTGGACTTCCTTGGCCGAGCTGGTCAGGGAATCCATCGTGTTCTTCGTGGTCTCAAAGGCCTGCTGAACTTGGTCGAACAAAACGTGCGTCTGCTCGGGGGCGTTCTTCTTGAGGCTCTCGATTTGGCTCTTGAAGCTGGCTTGCGCCGCGGCCAATTGGCTCTCGGCCAGTTTTTGGGTGTTTTGCTGAACCTGCTCGGCCCATGCGTACAAAGACTGCAGATGCTGGGTGAGGCTCTCGCTGTTCTTCGAGGCCCAGTCGCTGGCTTCCTTGCCGGCCTCGGCGGGGTTGGAGGAATTCCGCAAGATGCTCTGAGCGGTCTCGGAGTTGGAGTCGAAGGATTTCTTGGCGAAATCCATGTTGAGCCTGAACAACTCCTCGGTGCTCTTCAAAGCGACCTCGGCGGCCTTGTTCAACTGCGTCAAAGCGTCAAGTCCCAACTTGCTGAAAGACTCATTGAAATTCTGCATAGATCTGTCGACCTCACAGGTTGCCCCCCGCGCAGGGGGCGGCGCGACCAAACAATTTGGGCGCGACAACGGGGGCATTGGACGGAAATAGGGTTTTGTCGGGTTTTGTCGATCGGTTCGATCGGCGCGACGCGCAAAGCGAACGACCTCGCTTTCGGCGAAGCCCAACGAGCCGCCCCGGCCGACGCGATCGGCCGGTTTTTGTCGCGCGCAAGGCGACTCGTCTTTGACGAACTTGCGAAACGAATTCGAACCGCAGGCGTGGGCGACAGCGACGGGGCAGCGGCCCGGCGGTCTGATCCACCCCGAAATCCGCGCCGGCTTTCAATCCGGCGGGGTTTTCGGAATCGGCTCGCATCACCGCTGCGCCATGCGGCCCCGCTGATGTTGCGATGCACAATGAAGCGGATATTAACCTTCATTCGCTGCGAATGCAAGACGCCCAAGAAAAAAAAATTGCGCGGGCGCAGGCATTCGGAGCGATCCGTCGCGACGGCGCGCGCCGAAACTTGAGCATCATAACATTCACGGCGACGCCCAAGCAAGATTTTTTTTGAAAAATATCTTTCAATATTATGTTATTACGTTCGCAAACGCGCGTCCGGAAAATGATTCGGCCGTCGAATGGTTTCCATCGAAAACCCGCGGCCCGGCATGCATCCGGCCCGTCGGCCCCGCGCGACCCGACGCCTGCGCGTCATTGCGAAAAAGCAACGGCAAGCGCGCAAAAGCGAAGACAGGCCATGGCAAGCCAAGGCGCGGCGCTTCGCCCGCGCGCGGGCGGATGCTTGGAGCCAAGGCAAGAAACCATAAAAAAGACAAGAGACAATAAGAGAAAAAGCGGGGGGAGGGGGCAATGCGCGCCCGCGCGCCTTGGCAGGGATGCGCGGGCCAAGGCGCTTTGCAGCGAATTGAAAGATGCGCGCGAAACATGGAAGCGAGAAAAGGAGGAAGGAGGAAGGAAAGCGGAGAGCCGAAGCGCGCGATGCGCTTAAGCGGGAAAAAACGGGGCGGCCGCAACCGATCCGCCCCAAGCGCCGTCACATTTTGCTGCCGCCCACCACCAAGCCCTTGGCGACCTTCAAGGTCGGCTGGCCCACGCCCACGGGCACCGACTGGCCGTTTTTGCCGCACACGCCGATCCCTTCGTCAAGCTGAAGATCGTTGCCGATCAAAGCGATGTGTCGCATCACCTCGGGGCCGTTGCCGATCAGCGTCACGCCGCGCACGGGATACAGCTTTTTGCCGTTTTCGACTTTCCAAGCCAAGTCGCAATTGAACACGAAACGCCCCGAGGTGATGTCCACCGAGCCGCCGGAGAAGCGCTCGGCGTAAATGCCATCCTTGACCGAGGCGATGATTTCCTCGGGATCGAGCGTCCCGTTTTCCATGAAGGTGTTGGTCATTCTCGGCATCGGCGGGAATGCGTGACTTTCGCGCCGGCCATTGCCCGTGACGGGCATGCCCATCAGGCGGCTGTTGAGCTCGTCTTGCATGTAACCCTTCAAAACGCCGTTTTCGATCAACACGGTGCGGCCCGTCGGGTTGCCTTCGTCATCCATGGTCAGCGAGCCGCGCCGGCCCTCGAGATTGCCTTGGTCGACCACCGTCACGCCGTCGGCGGCGACCTTGGTTCCGATCAGATCCGTGAACGCGCTGGTTTTTTTGCGGTTGAAATCCGCCTCCAAGCCGTGGCCCACGGCCTCGTGAAGCAGAATTCCGGGCCACCCCGAGCCCAAAACGACCTCCATCTCGCCCGCGGGGGCGCTGCGCGCGATCAAATTCAAGGCGGCCGAGCGGATGGATTCGTCGATGAAGCGCTCGATCAGCGCGTCGTCGAAGCGATCCAGGGAAAAGCGCCCCCCGCCGCCGCGGCCCGAGCGCTGGCGCAAGCCGTTCTCCCCCTCCAGCAGCACCGAAATGTCCAAGCGAACCAAAGGCCGAGCGTCGGCGTGGGCGCGGCCGTCCATGCGCGCCACCAAGACTTGGCTGAAGCTTGAGGACAGCGTCGCGCTGACCTCTTTCACGCGCGGGTCTTTGGCCCGGGCCAAGCGGTCGATCTTTTCAAGCAAGGCGATCTTCTCGTCGCCGCCCATCGACAGAATGGGATCCGAATCGCCGTAAAGCTTGCGATACGACGACCACGGGCCCAGCGCGGCGCATCGGCTTTGGCCGGCGGAGGCGATGGCGCGCACCGCCTTCGACGCCTCGATCAGCCCTTGGCCGTTGAGCGCGTTGGACGCGGCGAACGCGACCTTCTCCCCCGACACGGCGCGCACGCCCACGCCCCGGCTTGAGCTGCGCGAGTTGTGGCTCGCCACGCCGTAGGCCAGGCGCCAGCTTTCGGACTCCCTGCTCTCGAAATAAATGTCCGCGTAATCGATCCGCGAACGGGCGATTTCGCCCATGGCCCGGGCGATCACGCCCGAGCTCATGTCGGTGCCGTCGAAAATCGAGTTTTCGACCGTTTTGGTTTTTTCTTCGACCATGCCAAACCCCGCGCCATGCCCGCGCCGCCCCAACAAGATGGTCTCGGGCCCAAGGCCCATGCGCGGCGCCCGAATGACGGCGGATTATACAACGGGGCGGTTTGACCCCGCAGCGGCGGCAGCGCAACGAAACGGCCCAAGCCGCGGCGTCCGGTGGGCAAGACAACGGGCGGGGTCTTCGCCCCTTTTC
>CAJPTP010000022.1 GCA_905373555.1 uncultured Francisella sp.
CCTTTTCCTGTCTTCTCCAACCGCTTTGAAACGCGCTCAATCGATTCCGCGGGCGCGGTCTTGGGCGAATTCTCGGCGAAACTGCGCAAAGCGCCCGGCCAAGATCGCCTCGCGCATGGATCGGGCCAAGGACAGGTAGTAGCGCAGGTTGTGCTCGGTGCCGAGCATCGCGCCCAAAATCTCGTTCGTTTTGTGCAGGTGGTGCATGTAAGCCCGCGAAAAATTCCGGCAACAGTAGCAATCGCAGCTTTCATCCAAAGGGCGCGGGTCCATGGCGTGCTTCGCGTTTTTGATCTTGACGTCGCCGAAGCGGGTGAAATACATTCCGTTGCGCGCGTTGCGGGTGGGCATCACGCAGTCGAACATGTCCACCCCTCGGGCCACGCCGTCGACCAAGTCCTCCGGCGTGCCCACGCCCATGAGGTAATGCGGCTTGCCCTTGGGCAGCCTCGGCGCCAAAAAATCGAGGATGCGCAGCATGTCCTCCTTGGGCTCGCCGACCGACAGGCCGCCGATGGCGACGCCGTCGAAGGGCATCGCGGCCAAGCCTTCCAGCGATTCGGCCCGCAAATCCTCGTGCATCGCCCCCTGAACGATTCCGAACAAGGCGTTGGGGTTGTTCAGGCGGCGAAACTCGTCCAAGGAGCGGCGCGCCCATCTTAGGCTCATGCGCATCGAATCCGCCGCCTCTTGGCGGTCGGCCATGCCGGGCGTGCACTCGTCAAGCTGCATCACGACGTCGGAGTCGAGGATGGTTTGGATGCGCATCGATTCCTCGGGCGACAAAAACAGTTTGTCGCCGTTCAGGGGGCTGCGAAACTCGCATCCCTCCTCGGTGAGCTTGCGCATGCCCGACAGCGAGAAAACTTGGAATCCGCCGGAATCGGTCAAGATCGGTTTGTCCCAGCCGATGAAGCGGTGCAGGCCGCCGAAGCGCTTCACGACCTCGGTTCCGGGCGTCAGCCACAGGTGGAAGGTGTTGCCCAAGATGACTTGGGCGCCGTTGCGCGCCAAGCCGTCGGGCGTCATCCCCTTGACTGCCCCGCGGGTGCCCACGGGCATGAACATGGGCGTGAGGGCCTCGCCGCGGCGAAGCCTCAGCCGGCCCGCCCGGGCGAAGCCGTCTTGGGCTTCGAGTTGAAAATCCAACATGCTTTGTCTCTTTGCTCGGAAAGGGCGCGAAGCCCTAAATTTTTGAGGCTTGCCCCGTTGGGAACGGGGATGGGCTTCGCCTTATTCGCCCCCGGTTTCGTCATCGCGCAGAAGGCGGGCGATCAGGGCGCCCTCCTTGCCCGCCATGTTGGGGATTTGGGCCGCGACGCCGTTGCCCGGGGCCGCGTCGGCGCTGACCCCGTTGAGCCGCAACGCGCCCAGCGTCATGATTTGGTTGCCGGATGGATGGATGATTTCCAGCCTGTCGCCCACGGCGAATCGGTTTTTGACGTCGACGTCGGCCCAGCCGTCCGCGCCGACCGCCGTCACGGCGCCGACGTAGCGGCTGCGCTTGGAAACTGAGTGGCCGCGCAGGTAGTTTTGGTAGTCTTGGGGGCGGTGGCGCTCCAAAAACCCCGAGGTGTAGCCTCGGTTGGCCAAGCCCTCCAAATCGGCCAGCAACCCCGGATCGAACGGCTTGCCCATCGCCGCGTCGTCGATGGCCTTGCGGTAGCTTTGCGCGGTTCTTGCGACGTAATACGCCGACTTGGTGCGGCCTTCGATTTTCAGCGAATCGACCCCTGCGTCCATCAACCGCCCGACCAGCTCGATGGCGCGCAGGTCTTTGGAGTTGAACACGTAGGCGCCGTGCTCGTCCTCCTCGATGGGCATGATTTCCCCCGGTCTGTCTTCCTGCTCGACGCCGTACTCGGCCTCGGGGTTGAAGGGGGCGCTCGGGTTTGGGGTTCGCGGCGTTTCGTTTGCCGGGGCGCTTTCTAAGCCGACTTCGCTTGCGCGCGGGCCCGCGCCGCCGATTTGCGAATCGATCCTCTCGACCTTGTATTTCCATCGGCAGGCGTTGGTGCAGGCGCCTTGGTTGGCGTCGCGGTGGTTGAAATACCCCGACAGCAGGCATCGGCCGGAATAGGCGACGCACAGGGCGCCGTGGACGAAGACCTCCAGCTCGACGTCGGGGCAATCGTCGCGAATTTCTTTGATTTCCTCGATCGAGAGCTCGCGCGAGAGGATCACGCGGCTGACGCCCGCGTTGCGCCAAAACTGCGCATCCCACGAGTTGGTCGCGTTGGCCTGAACGCTCAAGTGGATGGGCATGTCGGGCAGGCGCTCGCGGGTCTTCATGATCATTCCGGGATCGGCCATGATCAGCGCGTCGGGCGGGGTGCGCATGCACGCCTCAAGGTCGGCCAAAAAAGTTTTGGTTTTGGCGTTGTGCGCCAACACATTGGCCGCCAAGTAAAACTTCTTTCCGCGCGCATGCGCCTGTTCGATGGCGGACGCCAAATCCTCGGGCGATTTGAACTCGTTGTTGCGGGCCCGCAGCGAATAGCGCGGCTGGCCCGCGTACACGGCGTCGGCCCCAAAGTCAAAGGCGACGCGCATTCTCTCGAAGCCGCCCGCGGGCAGCAGCAGTTCAGGTTTTTTTCTCATGTCGGAACAGACGGGAAAGGGGACGGGAAAGGGTAAAAAAAAAACGGCGGGTCGGACGTTGCGCCGCTGGCGCGGACGATTTGCGTTTCGCGCCCCGGGTTGGGCGGCAAGAGCGGGCGGCGCAAACCGCGCGGCCGCCCTTAGCCTGCCATCGCGTCCAACCACTCCGGGGGCAAAAGCAGCGCGCGTTCGGACTCGGCCATGCCGTCAAGGCGAGGCGCCATCAAGGCGCGGGCGACGGGAAACGCTCGGCCCTCTCCGTCGTTGTCGTCGAGCGTTTCCCAATCGCCCGCCTCCGCTTCGACGGCTTCTCCGTTGGGCGCTTGCGGTTTGAAGCGCATGACCGGCGAAAGCAGGTGTCGCGGCCGAACCGCCTCGAAGGGGGATTGAAGCCGCGCCAACTCGCCGCTCGGCGCAGCCGTTCCCGCGCAGCAAAAGGGATCGAGCAGGCCGCCGCAATCGTCAAACCCCGAGCCTTTGGGGAAAAAAGCCATGCCCAAAGAAAGCGAAAACACGGGCTCGGCGCGGCTTGCCGCGCGCCGCCTCGGCGCGGGCGGGGCCGCCTTGCGGGAGGCTCGGCCGACCATGCGGGCGCGCAGTTCGCGCCCCGGGCGGGCTTGGCGCGGGGCCGAAGCGCTCCGACGCCGATCGCCGCCTTCGGGGTCGAATCCAAGGCGAGCCGCGGCGCCCTGGGCTTTGTCGCTCTTTCCGTCGAATTCGGCCTTGACGGGCCGGCCCGTCAAGACATTGAGCGCCCCGCCTCCCATTTTGGGAATCAGCCAAGCGAAGCTGACGTCCAGGGCGAAGTTGGGCGGCAGTCTGCCGTCGTCGTCTTTGCCCGTCGAGCAAAAGCGCAGCCGCGTCGCGTTGAGGCCGCGCGCCGCGAAGGCGGGCTCGGATCCGACCAAGGCGCGGCCCCGGGCCGCGCCGAGCCAAAAGGCGGCCAAGGCGCAGGCGGCGCTGCGGGCCGACAGCTCCAGCTTCGCGTTGCGGTCGCGCGCAAAGCTCATGGAGCCCAGCGACTCGATCCTGTCGATCGCGCCGTTGAGCAGTCTTTGGATTTCGACGTCAAAACCGAGCTTGGATGAGCCGCGGCGCATCGCCCGCTCTTCATCCAAAGCCATCAGCAGGCGCAGCCCCTTGTCGCCCAAAATTTGGGCGTGGTTGAGCCTCTGCCCTTGCGCCAAAAGCGGCGGGGCGAGCAATGCCGCCGCCAAGTCGCGGGCGAAGCGGTCGCGCAAGACCCAAAACAGCGGGCTGTCCTGAAACCGGGTCATGCCCCTTGGCCTTTCTCGCCCTCTTTCTTGCCGCTCGCCTCCCGCTCTCCGCCCAAGAAGGGGCGGGGGCGGTCAGGCAGGGGACCGGGCTGCCCTTGGGGGCCTGAAGGGGTCCGATCGGGCCGATCCGAAGACAGAACGAAATCGGACAGAATCGAGCGCGTGAGCTCCTCGGCCATGCGCCGGATGCGCTCCTCGCGCTCGGGGTCGATCGAGGCGGCGTCGGGCGCCTTGGATCCCTCGCTTTCCCGCCCTTGGCCGACGGCCGCGCCGTCTTGCGAAGGGGCGGGCGCCGCGTCGCCTTGGGGCGGCGCTCCCGCGTCGACCGGCCCCGCGTAGCTCAAGCCCGCCTCGGCGCGCCTTTCAGCCGTTTTGCGCGCCTTTTCCCCGAGCTTGATTTCGCGCTCGCGCTGCCGGATCAGCTCGTCATGGGCGCGGCCGATCGCCCGGGAGTCGTCCTCGCCCAAGCGTTGGCTCAACCGGTCCCCCGCCTTGAGCAGCCTGTCGATCAGCTCCATTTGCGTCGGCGGCTCCAGCTCATCCATCCTTTGTCGCTCGAGCAGATACATTTCCTTTTCGAAAACGTCCATGCGCGAGTCGAAATCCTCGTCGCTCAAAAACCACCCGGGGTCGTCGCGCGTGGCCGCGCGCAGACGCTCGCGCGATCCCTCGGGGTCGCTCTCGTCCCACAGTTCCTTGTGCTTTTCGAAAAATTCGGCGCTTTTTCCGCCGATCAGCCCCCGAATGCGCTTGTGATCCTCAAAGGATTGGGACAGTTTGCCGTCGATGAGCGAGCGGCGCCGGCGCCGCCGCCTTTGATTCACCACCACGCCGAATGCCTTGGCGTATTGAAACGGCGCCATGGCGATGGTGATGACAAAGCCAAAGCCCAGGATCATCCAAAATATTTTTTCGCTTTCGCTCATGCGCTTTTCCGTTGTCGGTCGTGGAAAAAAAGAAAGGGCGGCGAGCCGCTTGAGCCGCCGGGCCTTCAAGCCGCTTCGCCGGATCGGCTCAAGCGCGGCGAAGCGCGGCGCTTTTGCCCGCAGTTTGTCCGTCGGCGCCGCCCGGATTAAGTTGGGCGTTTGGTTGAGGGCGCGGGCGCGGGTTAAGTTTTTGGGTTGGGTTCCCGGGCTGAGTTTTTGAGGGTCGGGGAGGGGCGCGATGCGCTCGCCCAAGAAGGCTCGCGCGCCCGGGCGTTCAGCGCCGGGCGTCCGACAAATGGAACATGGCCTTCATGCGTTCGGAGTCGATGGCGCACAGCAGGCGCACGATTTCCGAGTCGACGCCCATGGGCCGCATCGACGCCCATCTTTGCTGGCGCGCGGCCAACGCGGCGAGCTTGTCGCCCGCGTCCGGGGCGCAGCGCTCGACCGCCTCGGCCAAGCGCGGGTCGCTTAAAGCCGCATCCAATTCCGCTTTGTCGTTGCGCACGACCAGCGCCTCGCAGCCCGCCTCCAAGGCGCGAACGCAGCGTTCGGCCAAAGTCGTCTTGTCCTCCGTCTTTCCGATCAAACCCAGATCCGAGGAGACCGTGAGTCCCTTGAAGCCCAATTCGCCGCGCAAAATCTCCTTGATCCATTTGGCCGAATAGCGCGCCGGATTGTCCGGGTCGACGGCGGTGAAAATCGCGTCCGACATGAGGATCGACTCCACCCCCGCGTCGATCAGCGCTTTGAAGGCCGGCCTGTCGATCGCGCGCAGAACGCCGAGGCTGGCGTCCGAGCGCGGCGGCTTGCCCGGCGAAAACGAGCGCACGGAGCCCTCGCCCGGGAAATACCGGGCGCAGCGCGCCATGCCCGCGTGGCGCATGCCTTTGCCGTAGGCCAAAACAAAGCGCGAGGCGGTTTGCGGGGAGGAGCCGAAGCTGCGCTCGGAGCAGAAATTGTCTCTGGTCCGGCCGCCGCGGCGAACGTCGGCGGTGGGCGAAAAAGACATGTCCACGCCGCAGGAGATCAGCTCCCAGGCCATGATTCTGCCCGTGGCCGCGGCGGCGTCCTCGGCGGTCTTCATGCCCGTGCGCTTGGCCAAGATCTCGTAGACCCAAGGCGAGGGCAGGGCGCAAAAGCCCGGGCGGAAGTTTTGCAGCCGCCGCCCCTCCTGCTCGACGAAGATCAGCGCCGAGGGCCGCTTGACGACCTTGACGCTTTCGCAAAGCCGGCGCAGCTGCCCTTTGTCCTTGTAATTGCGGGCGGACAGAATGACGCCGCCGACCAAGGGGTGGGAGATGCGCCGAACGTCGTCGCCGTCGAGCTCGTCCGCGCCGACGTCGATCAGCAAAGGCCCCAATGTGCCGCGCCCGGCGCAAGCGGGCGCCTTTGCTTTTTTGGAAGGATCGGGGGCAGATGGGTTCGCCATGGTTGGCCTTTCATCCAAGGGTCGCCGGGCTGGAATCCTCGAAGGTCGCCCGAGCGTTGGCGGCTGGATCGGCCGTTGTTTTTCCTGCGCTTGGCTTGCGCCGAAGCGCTTAAGCGCGATCCCGCTCGCTTCGGGCGGGCTTCGCTTTGGTCAGCTTCGCGGCGGTCGCCCGGGCTTGAGCCAGCTTTTGCGCCCTGCGCCCGTTTCCGGCCAAGGCAGGATCGAACGATCGCGTCGGCTTGGCGGCCAAGGCCGCGAGCTTGGAGCTCGCCTTGGGGGCGAGGATGGGAATGCGGGTTTGCAGCAGCCCGGCGTTGTTCCCCGCCAGTGGGTCGTCTTGGGGCTCGCAGCGCAGGTTGCACAGCAGCAGCGCCTCGCAGCCCGCCTCCAGCGCCTTCAAGGCGCGCTCGGTCGGGGAGCGCCCCGCGCCCGCGCCCGCCATGCCCAAATCGTCGGAAAAGACCAAGCCGCGAAAGCCCAACTTTCGGCGCAAGACCCCCGCGATCCACGCCCGCGAGTAGCTCGCGACGTTGTCGGGATCCCGGGCCTTGCACACCACGTGGGCCGTCATGATCGATTCGCAGCCGTCGGCGATCAAGGCGCGAAACGGCGGCAAATCGCGCCGATTGATGACCTCGAAAGAGTCGTCGACGGCCGGGGTCGTGAGGTGCGAATCCCCGCTTGCGCCGCCGTGGCCCGGGAAATGCTTGGCGCAGCGCGCCATCCCCGCCTCGCGCATGCCTTGGCCGAATGCCCGGCTCAGCGCCGCCGCGACGGCGGGCGAGGAGCCGAAGGAGCGGTCGCCGATGACGTGTTTGGGCCCAAATTCGATTCGGGCGACGTCGGCCACGGGCGCGAACGACATGTCCACGCCGCATTCGATGAGCTCGGAGGCCATCAAAAAGCCGACGCGCCGCGCCGCCGCTTTGGCGGCGCCCAAGCCCTCGGACGCGGCCAACCGCTCGAACGCCCGGGCGGGCGGCAAAGCCGCGAAGCCCGTCTTGAATCTTTGCACGCGGCCGCCCTCTTGGTCGACGAAAATGACGGGCGGGGGGGATTGAACCGCTTTGATTTGCGCGCACAGCCGGCGCAGCTGCTCTTTGCTCTCGAAATTGCGGGCGAACAAAATCACCCCGCCGACGAGCGGGCTCGCGAGGCGCCGCTCTTCGTCGGGCGTGAGCGCCGTTCCCGCGACGTCGACCACAAAGGCCCGCGACGCGCAAACCGCCTCGCGGAGCGGGCTCTTTGCGCCCTTTCGGGCGCATGGCGGCGAATTTTGTTTCATGCGAACCCCATCGGCCCGCCTGCCTTTGGGGGCGCGACAAGGGGCCGAACAAGCAGGCGGGCGAATCGAGCGCCACGAATCAAACCGGCCCCGAAAAACAAAAGGAAAAAGAACGATCGGAAAAAAGCGGGCGCGCTAACGTCGGCCGAATCGGTGAAAAAGCGCAAGCCTTCGCGGGCTCGCCCGCTCCCGGCCGATCAACCTTGCCTGGGCGATCGGCGTTGTTGATCGCGAGGGCTTTCCGATCCCCTTGGTTTGCCGCAATCCTCACAGCCGCGCGGCGGGGTAGGAGCCCAGCACTTTGACGAAGGGGCAAACCTCGGAGATTTCCTCCAGCGCGGCCGCCAAGGGCGGATCCTCGCGATGTCCCACAACGTCGACGAAAAAGACGTACTCCCACATCCCCGAGCGCGAGGGCCGGCTTTCCAGCTTGGTCATCGACACGCGATGCCGGCTTAGCGGCTCGAGCAGCCTGCTCATGGCGCCCGCCTTGTTGGGGGCCGACAGCACCAAGCCCGTTTTGTCGTTTCCGGTCGGCCCGGGCGCCGCCCCGCCCAGCGCCAAAAAGCGGGTGGTGTTGTTGGCCTCGTCCTCGACGTCGCGCGCCGCGACGCGCAGGCCGTAAATCTCGGCCGCCAAATCCGACGCGAGCGCCGCGACCGAGCCGTCGGCGCTCAAGGCGGCGCTTTTGGCCGCCTCGGCGTTGGATGGGGCGGGCAGAAGGGCGGCGGAGCCGAGGCGCTCGTCAAGGAATGCCTTGCACTGCGCCAAGGCTTGGGGGTGGGCCGTCACGGTTTTGACGGCGAGCGCGTTGCCCGTTTTGGACATCAGATGAAAGCGCACCCGAAGTTGCGCCTCGCCCGTCACGGCCAAAGGCGTATCGACCAGAAGATCGAGATGCTGGCCCACCGAGCCGCTGGATGAGTTCTCCACGGGGATCAGCGCCATGTCGCATTCGCCCGTTTCGACCGCCCTCAATGCCTCCTTGGCGGAGCGCTTGGGGGCCATCAGGGCCGACGAGCCGAAGTGCTTGAGCGCCGCCATGTGCGAAAAGGTTCCCTCAGGCCCCAAAAAAGCGATCGACAGCGGCTTTTCCAAGGCCAGGCACGCGCTCATCACCTCGCGCTGCAGCCGCATCGCGGCCTCGTCGGACAAGGGGCCCGTGTTGCGCGCGCGCGTTTTGTCCAACACCGCCGCCTCGCGGTCGGGCCTGTACTTCGCGCCCTTGCCTTTGAGGCGGCCGATCTCGCGCGCCAAGGCGGCGCGCTCGTTGAGCAGCTTCAAAACTTGGGCGTCGAGGTCGTCGATTCTGCCGCGCAGCCGGCCGATGGGGTCGTCCCCGCCCGCCGCGGCGCAGCCGCCGACCGGCGCGGCGCCGGGTTCCGCGCCGGGGCCGTTCTTCCCGGCCGCGCCCCAGTCTTCGCTGTTTGGCATGTTTCGTCCCTTCGGCTTGGCGGCGGATCGTCGGCCGCCGCGACAAATCCGAGAATTATATCGAAAAAAGGATTTTTGGGCGTGACGGGCCCGCCCAAGGCTCGGGCATGCGGGCGGCGCTCCGGTTTTTTCGAATCCGGCCCGGTTGCGATTCAAAACCCGTTTTTTTTCATTCCCGATCCCCGCCCCTTGCGACCGGGCGACCCGTCGATGGGCTCAACTGCGCCTTTTTTCGGCTCTTGGGCGCGGATTTTCTGCGGCTGCGGCGGCCCGGCGCGGCGCTTGGCGGCAAATATTTTAAGATCGACTCAAAATTCAGAGACGATTCCGTCAAGTCGTTCCGCCGATGCGGTTGCCTTTTGTTTTGCTTAGGGGGCAGACCCGGCGCGAGCGCCAAACAAGTCGACGGCAAAGGGGAGAAAAGATGGCTTCGGGGATGCGGCGTGCGCAAGAGACGGCAAAAGG